>DATAQP010000320.1:0-2011 GCA_036264595.1 Allostellaceae bacterium | reverse complement strand
AACGTGGCGTCGATCATGATCAATCTGATGCTGCAGGGTCGCCAGCCCATCATTTATGGGAACGGCAAGCAGAAGCGGTGCTTTTCGTTCATAGACGATTGTCTCTACTGCTTGAAGGAGATGGCGTTCCGAGACAACGTCGTCGGCGAGACCATCAATATCGGTCCAGACGAAGAGACGATCACGATCATCGAGCTCGCCGAGAGGATCGCCAATCAGCTCCAGTTCAATCTCGATCCCATCTTCATGACCGGGCGGCCGCAGGAAGTCGAGCACGCCTCGTGCTCGTCCGACAAGGCAAGGAAGCTGCTGCAATATAAGACGTCGGTCGATCTCGACACGGGTTTGGCGCATATGGTCGACGCGATCAAGAAGCGCGGCACCCGCGACTTCAAGTATCACATCGATCTCGAGATCATCAACGAGAAGACGCCGAAGACCTGGAAGGACCGGCTCTTCTGAAACACGGATCGCCCAACGTGCGGTGGTCGCTCGCCTCAGTAGCGCCAGCGCTGCGCCGTGGTGATGAGAAAGTCGCGAAAGGCCTGAACTCGCGCGACGTTCTTGAGCTCCTCGGTGTAGACCAGAAAGCAGTCCATCTCCGGCATGTCCGCCTGCGGCAGCAGGCGCACGAGTCCCGATTCCGGCTGCACGCAATAGTCCGGCAACACGGCGATGCCGACCCCGTGCTCGACGGCATGCGTCATCGCCGCCAGATTGTTGACTGTAATCTGCGGACTGCGCGGATTCTTGGGGTCGCGCCCCACGCTTAGAAGCGAGTTGAGATCGTAAAGCAGGTGGGTCGCCGTCGGCGCGCCGAAAGCGACCAGATGATGCTGGTCGAGATCCTCCACCTTGCGCGGCTGGGGGTGCTTTCTCAGATAGTCCGCCGAGGCGTAGGCATGGAAATGCACGGTGAACAGCCGGCGCCGAATGAGGTCCGGCTGGCTCGGCTCCCGCAATCTCAGCGCAACGTCAGCTTCGCGCATCCCGAGGTCGAGGTCGTCGTCCGACAACAAGAGTTGCAGCTTGATCTCGGGATAGAGATCGACGAACTCGCCGAGCCGCGGCGCCAGCCAATTCGCGCCGAGGCCGAGCGTCGTCGTGACCCGCAATTCGCCATGCGGTTTCTCCCGGCTGTCGATGAGCCGGCTGCGCACCGCGTCGAGCTTGAGAACGACATCGCGTACGGCGCCGAGCAGCATTTCGCCCTGCTCTGTCAGAATGAGGCCGCGGGCGTGGCGGTGAAACAACGGCGCGCCGAGGTCGGCCTCCAGCGCTCCGACCTGCCGGCTGACCGCCGACTGGCTAAGGCCCAGCGTCTCGCCCGCATGCGTAAACGACCCAGCGTCAGCGGCCGCCTGAAAGACGCGCAGCTTATCCCAATCCATGAACGTTTCCTCGGCCCCGCGGAGCCTTTGTAATATTGCGCGTGTTCCCTGGCGCCGGCGCCGGCGTCTCTTATTCGGCCGCCGCTCGGTTCGGCTCCTGAGCGGCGAGCCAGCGCTCGGCCTCGAGCGCGGCCATGCAGCCGAGACCGGCGGCCGTGACCGCCTGACGGAACACATCGTCCGCGACGTCGCCGGCGGCGAAAACCCCCTCGACACTGGTCGCCGTCGAGCCAGGCGCCGTCTGGACGTAGCCGTTGGTCTTGAGCGCCACCTGCCCGCGTACGAGTTCCGTCGCCGGCTCATGCCCGATGGCGACGAACACGCCGTCGACCGCAAGATCGTCGAGCACACCGGTCACGACATTGCCCAATCTGACCCCGGTGACGCCGGCCGGCGTTCCTTCGCCCAGGACCGCCTCGACGACGCTGTTCCAGCGGATCGAAACGTTGTGGCGGGAGGCGAGCCGCTCCCGCAGGATTTTCTCCGCCCGGAACGAGTCGCGGCGATGGACCACAGTGACATGGGCGGCGATATTGGAGAGATGCAGCGCCTCCTCGACCGCGGTATTGCCGCCCCCGATCACGGCCACCCTCTTTCTGCGGAAAAAAAATCCGTCGCAG
>DATAQP010000311.1:0-6744 GCA_036264595.1 Allostellaceae bacterium | reverse complement strand
CTCCGGCACCGAGCTCAGCCTGATCGCGCTTCTGGGCTTCATCCTGCTGATCGGCATCGTCAAGAAGAACGCGATCATGATGATCGACTTCGCTCTCGATGCCGAGCGCACGCGGAATCTGAACTCGCGCGACGCGATCTTCGAGGCGTGCCTGCTGCGCTTCCGGCCGATCATGATGACGACGATGGCGGCGTTGCTCGGCGCCCTGCCGCTCGCCATCGGCTTCGGCGAGGGCAGCGAGCTGCGCCGGCCGCTCGGCATCGCCATCGTCGGCGGCCTCATCGTCAGCCAGATGCTGACGCTCTACACGACGCCGGTGATCTACCTCTATCTCGACCGCTTCCGTCTGTGGTCGCAACGTACGCGCCACCGGCGTCCGGGCACGGTCGAGAGCGGGGGGCCGGCCGGTGGCATCTGACCGCTTGCAGCGCCGTTGCCGGCGCCTCGCCGCCCTCGCGGTGGCGCTCATCCTTGCCGGCTGCGAGGTCGGGCCCGATTACGAGCGGCCGACTGCCGAGGCCCCCGTCGCGTACAAGGAGGCCGCCTACAAGGAGATCGGCGACTGGAAGCCGAGTGCGCCGAGCGATCTGCTCAATCGCGGTCCCTGGTGGTCGATCTACAACGATCCGCTGCTCGACCAGCTCGAGCGGCAAATCGACATCTCGAACCAGAATCTGAAGGCCGCCGAGGCTGCCTACCGCGAGGCGCGGGCCATCGTCGCCGAGGCGCGCGCCGGCCTCTTCCCGACGCTGTCCGTCGATGCCTCGGCGCAACGCTCCGGGCAGGGGGCAGGCTCCGGCAGCAGCGGCACCGCCTCACGCGGCCGGGTGCAGAACCAGTTCAGTGCCACGGCGAGCGCGAGCTGGGAGCTCGATGTCTGGGGGCGCATCCGCCGCACTGTCGAGAGCGACGTCGCCAGCGCGCAGGCGAGCGCGGCCGATCTCGCCGCCGCGCGGCTCTCCGCCCAGGCGCTGCTCGCCGCCGACTATCTCGAGCTGCGCGTCGCCGACGAGCTCAAGCAGCTGCTTGATGACAGCACCGCGGCCTTCCTGCGGGCGCTGCAGATCACCGAGAACCGCTATAACGGCGGCATCGCGGGACGCTCGGACGTCGCGTCGGCGCGCGCGCAATACGAAGGGACGCGCGCGCAGGCGATCAATGTCGGCGTGCAGCGCGCCGCGTTCGAGCATGCCATCGCCGTGCTGATCGGCAGGCCGCCGGCCGAGCTCACCGTTGCAGAGGCCAAATTCGTCGCCGTCGTTCCGGTCACCCCGCCGGGCCTGCCCTCGACCCTGCTGGAGCGGCGCCCCGATATCGCGGGGGCGGAGCGCCGGGTCGCCGCGGCGAACGCGCAGATCGGCGTCGCCGTCGCCGCCTATTACCCCACCCTGACCCTCACCGCCTCCTACGGCGTGGTCAGCAGCGCGATCGACACGCTGTTCCGCGCCGCCAACGGGGTCTGGGCGGTCGGGCCGCAACTTGCCCAAACCGTGTTCGACGCCGGGTTGCGCAGCGCCCAGGTCGATGCGGCGCGCGCGTTCTACGATCAGAACGTCGCCAATTACCGCCAGACCGTGCTCACCGCCTTCCAACAGGTCGAAGACCAGCTCGCGGCGCTGCGCATTCTCGAGCAGCAGGCCGAGGTGCAGAATGCCGCGGTCGTCGCGGCGCAGGAGGCCGAGGCGCTGATCTTCAACCAGTACACTGCCGGCACGGTCGCCTATACCAACGTCATCACCGCGCAGACCGTCGCGCTCGGCGATCGGCAGAACGCGCTGAACATCCTGCAGAACCGCCTGGTCGCCAGCGTCACGCTGCTCCAGGCGCTCGGCGGCGGCTGGGATGCCGCGCAGCTGCCGAGCGACGCGCAGGTCAAGGACGGTGACGCGCCTGCCATGCGGACGAGCGACGCCAAGACGCCGTGACGCAAATTTTCCGACCGCAACCCCGTACCCATCCCGTATCATCGCGACCACGACGCGTTCGAGAAGAGCGCCTGACGGAGGAACGGCGATGAAGGTGATCCTGACGACGGCGCTGCTGGCCTGCGTCCTCGCTGGCGCGGCGCGCGCAGAGGCGCCGGCGCCGACGCCGGTGACGCCCGAGCTGATCGCGGCGGCGCAGAAGGAAGGCAGCGTCGTCTTCTATTCGAGCTACGACGTCGCCGTCGGCGAGGTCTTCCGCAAGGGCTTCGAGACGAAATATCCGGGGATCGCCGTGCGCGTCGAGCGCGCCGGCTCGGAGCGCATCTTCAGCCGCGTCGCGCAGGAATACGAGAGCGGCATCCATGCCGCCGACGTGGTCGATTCCGCCGATGCGACGCATCTCCTGTTCTGGAAGCGCAAGAACCTGCTGGCGCAATACGTGCCCGAGGGGATCGACAAATGGCCGTCCGACATGCGCGATCCCGACGGATATTACGCCGCCGACCGGGCGAGCCTGACGGTGATTGGCTACAATACCAAGCTGGTCAAGCCCGAGGACGCGCCGAAACGCTACGCCGATCTTCTCGACGCCAAATGGAAGGGCAAGATCGTCAAGGCGCATCCCGCCTATAGCGGCAACATCATGACGACGACCTATGCGCTGAGCCGGCTGCTCGGCTGGGGCTTCTACGAGAAGCTGGCGACCCAGCGCGTGCTTCAGGTGCAGTCCTCGACCGAGCCGCCCAAGAAGGTCGCACTCGGCGAGCGGCCGGTGATGATCGACGGCAACGAGTACAATCTCTTCCTCTTGAAGAAGCAAGGCGCGCCGATCGAGGTCGTCTACGCCGAGGAGGGGACGACGCTCTGTCCCGGCATGGCCGGCATCATGAAGGACGCGCCGCATCCCAACGCCGCGCGGCTCTTCGCCAGCTTCCTCTTCTCGCTCGAGGCGCAGCAGCTCGAATACGACGTCGCCGAGGTGCGCTCCTTCCATCCCGAGGTCAAGGACAAGCCCGGCCGCATACCGCTCGGCCAGATCAAGCTGCTCAAGGTCGACCCGGCCGAGCTGGAAAAAGAGACCGAGTCGATCCGCGCGAAATACGCCGGCTATTTTGGGACGTGAGAGCCCGATTTGGATGGCCAAATGGCATTGGGATTGAGGACGTGCGTCCTTCGAGACGCGTTCTGCGAGCGCTCCTCAGGATGAGGAGCGTTCGTAATGCCGCAAACAATCCACCTCATCCTGAGGAGCGCCGACAGGCGCGTCTCGAAGGACGCAGGATCACCGTGCAGATGGCCTGCGGTAAACTCACGCGATCCGGGCGTTGATCGCCCGGCATTTGCCCTGGAATTCGGCGGAGAGGAATTCCGGCTGCTTGTAGAGCCCCTTCAGCCAGCTCGCCAGCATGCAGAGCTCCTCGAGGCGAAGCACCTCGTCGAGCGTGCCCTCGGGAAAGACGATGCCGAAGCTCTCGCGGATGATGTCGAGAACCTCGTCGACCTGCTCCGCATTGAGGCCGATCTCCGTCTCGAGCGCGGCGGTGCGGACGAGCGTCTTCTCGTCGACGCCATATTCGTCGCGGATCAGCTTCACGATCCAGCGGAACATGTTCATCCAGTTCTTGACGTCGTCGACAGCTCTCGCCATTGGTCCGTACAGCCACGTTGAGCCAGGAGCAACGCAAGCCCCGAAGCCATAATAGCCCGGCGTTTATTAACGAATTGGCTGGTAGGGATTAATTTTCCCTTTACGCTGCGGGCCCGGCAAAGCCGATCGTCAGAAGGGTCCTGCGATGAAGATCACCGCGGTCGAGACCATCCAATGCGCCGAATTCGCCAATCTCGTCTGGCTGCGTCTCCACAGTGACGAGGGTTTCGTCGGGCTCGGCGAGACGATCCGCAACCCCGAATCCGTCGTCGCCTATATCCACGAGACCTGCGCGCCCTATCTCCTCGGCAAGGATCCGCGCCAGATCGACCGCCATCACGACGCGCTGCAGAACCGGGTCGGCAATCATTTCGACGGCTTCCCGACGCGCAGCATCGAGATCCGCGGCAATTCCGCCGTCGACCTCGCGCTCTGGGATCTCCTCGGCCAGGCGCTCGGCCAGCCGGTGGCGCAGCTGCTCGGCGGCTTCACCCGCGACCGCATCCGCATCTACAACACCTGCGCCGGCTACAGCTACAACACCAAGGCGCTGACCCATTACAACACCGAGCTGGCAAGCAGGACGGGACGTGCCGACGCGACCCGCCCCTACGAGGATCTCGAGGCGCAGATCCACCGCCCGGCCGAGCTCGCGCAGAGCCTGCTCGCCGAGGGCATCACCGGGATGAAGATCTGGCCCTTCGACCAGGCGGCGGTCGCCGTCGGCGGCCATGCCATCTCGGCAGCCGAGCTCGCCGCGGGTTTGCGCCCGATCGAGGCGATCCGCAAATCGGTCGGCAGCCGCATGGACATCATGATCGAGTATCACGGTCTCTGGCATCTGCCCGTCGCGCTCGAGATCGCCCGCGCCGCCGACGAATACGGCGTCTTCTGGCACGAGGACCCGATCGCCATGCAGAACTTCGCCGATCTCGCCGCGTTCAAGCGGCGGGTGCGCGGCCGCGTCTGCGGCAGCGAGAATCTCGGCACCCGCGCCTGGTACCGCGAGATGTTCCAGCGCGGCGCCATCGACGTCGTCCATTTCGACATGGGCTGGATCGGCGGGCTGACCGAGGGCAAGCGCATCGCCGCGCTCGCCGACACCTACGATCGGCCGATCGCGCCGCATAATTGCACCGGCCCGGTCCAGCTCGCCGCCAACGTCCATCTCATGATGAACGTGGTGAACACGCTGATCGCCGAGACGGTGCGCGCCTATTACCGCGGCTATTACCGCGAGATCGTCACCACGGTGCCGACGGTTGCCGACGGCTTCATCCACGCGCTGACCGGTCCCGGTCTCGGCACCGCGCTCAGCGCCGCGTTCCTGGCGCGGTCGGATCTCGTCATCCGCCGCAGCGACAGCAAGAGTATTTGACCGCCGCCAAGGCGATTGCCATCCTCGACGCCATGGAACATCCCGCCAATACGCCCTCCGCCAACACCCCGACAGTCGTCCTCTTCGGCTACAACGCGGCGGATCGCGCCGACGCGCTGCGCCCGCTCCTCGCCAGCGCATGGCGCATCGTGAAGGTGCCGGAAGGCGCCGATCGCGCGATGGTGACAGCCGCCTTCGCCGAGGCCGATGCGATCTTCACCCACCGCTTCGACAGCGAATTGCCGCCGGCGCCGCGTCTGAAGCTGCTGCAGGTGCCGGGCGCCGGCTACGATCCGATCGATCTCGCCGCATTGCCCGCGGGCTGCAGCGTGTGCAACGTCCATGAGCACGAGACGGGCATCGCCGAATATGTCCTCCTCGGCATGCTGGAATGGACGATCGGCATGGCTGGCATGGACCGCCAGCTCCGCCGCCGCGACTGGACCGGCAGCGCGCTCAAGGGCCCCTTCCATGGCGAGCTCGCCGGCAAGAGTCTCGGCATCATCGGCTTCGGCCATATCGGCCGCGAGGTGGCGATCCGCGCGCGCGCCTTCGGCATGCGCATCGGCGCCATCACGCGCACCCCGCGCCAATCCGAGCTGGTCGACTGGGTCGTGCCGATGAGCGAGCTCGATGCGAGGCTGACGGACTGCGACTTCGTCCTCATCGCCTGCCCGCTGACCGCCGAGACGCGCGGCCTCATCGATGCGCGCCGCCTCGAGCTGATGAAGCGCAGCGTAGTACTGATCAACGTCGCGCGCGGCGACATCGTCGTCGAGGATTCGCTCTACACCGCGCTCAAGGACAAGATCATCGCCGGCGCCGTGCTCGACACCTGGTATGTCTACCCTTCCTCCGCCGATCCCGATCCCTACCCGTCGCGCCTTCCCTTCCACGAGCTGGCGAATGTCATCATGACGCCGCATGCCTCGGGCTGGACCGACAAGCTGCTCGACCGGCGCTGGCGGGTGATGGCGGAAAATCTCGACCGCCTCGCCGCCGGGCAGGCGCTGCGCAACGTCGTCCATCGCGGGTGAGTGAAATGTCTCCTACCGTCGCGTTCGAAACCCCGCACGGCATCTGGCCGATCCTCTATGCCTTCTTCACGGAACGCGACACGCTCGATCGCGCGGCGATGCGGCGGCAGGCCGAGATCTGCGTCGCCGGCGGCGCCCATGGCATGGCGGTCCTCGGCCTCGCCACCGAAGTCGCCAAGCTCTCGCCGGCCGAACGGCGGCACGTCGTCGAGTGGGCCGCTGAGGATCTCGCCGGGCGCATTCCGCTCGCCGTCACCATCTTCGGCGCCACCCCGGAGGAGCAGTCGGAAGCCGTCGCTCACGCCGCCGCCAGCGGCGCCGCCTGGGTGATTCTCCAGCCGCCCCGCACGCCCGGCATCACCGAGGACGAGCTGATCCGCTTCTTCGGCCGCGTCATCGAGCGGGCGCCGATTCCCGCCGGCATCCAGAACGCGCCGGAGCTGATCGGCATCGGCCTCTCGCCCGGCGGCATCGCCACCCTCGCGCGCAACCACGCGAACCTCAAGGTGCTGAAGGGCGAGGCGCCGACCACGCTGATCGCCCGGATTGTCGCGGAGACCGAGGGCAAGCTCGCCGTCCTCAATGGCCGCGGCGGGCTCGAGCTGCCCGACAATCTGCGCGCCGGCTGCGCCGGGATGATCCCGGCGCCCGATTGCTTCGAGGCCCAGGTCAGGATCTACCATGCCATGCGCAACGGCGACGAGGCGGCGGCCGAGCTGATCTATCGCGACATCCTGCCGGCGATGGTCTTCGTCG
>DATAQP010000227.1:0-6160 GCA_036264595.1 Allostellaceae bacterium | reverse complement strand
GCGTTCTCGATAAAGACTTTTGCGGGCGCCATGTTGGCGCTCTGGATCGCGTTCAGCATCGATCTCGATCGCCCCTATTGGGCGATGGCGACCGCCTATATCGTCGCCCAGCCGCTCAGCGGCGCCATGCGCTCGAAGGGTGTCTATCGCTTCTGGGGCACCGTGCTCGGCGGGATCGCGGTCCTCGTTCTCGTTCCCAACCTCGTCAACGCCCCGGAGCTGCTGGTCGCCGCGCTGACGCTGTGGACGGGCGCCTGCATCTATTTCGTCGGCCTCGATCGCACGCCGCGGAGCTACGTCTTCCTTCTCGCCGGCTACAGCGCGGCGCTGATCGGATTCCCCAGCGTCGATACGCCGGGCGCGGTCTGGGACATCGTGATCGCGCGCGTCGAGGAGATTACGCTGGGCATCATCTGCACGACGGTGATCGGCAGCGTCGTGTTCCCGCGCCCACTCGGCCCCGCCGTCGCCGCCCGCGTCGACGCCTGGCTGCAGAATGCCGCGGCCTGGACCATGGCCGTGCTGTCCGGCGATCCGGACAGCGGCGAGATCCGCAGCGCGCGACGCCGCGTTGCCGCCGATGCCGTCGAGCTCGGGATGCTCACGTCGCACCTCGCCTACGACACGTCGAACCTGCAGGTCGCGACGCGGCCGGTGATGCTTCTCCAGCAGCGGGTCGTGATCCTGCTGCCGTTGGTCAGCGGCATCGCCGATCGGCTCGCCGCGCTCCGCGTCGCCGGCGGCTTGACGACAAAGCTTCAGGCGCTTCTGGACCGGCTCGCCGGTTGGATCCGGGCCGGCAGGAGCGGAGGACTTGAAGAGGCCGAAGGTCTGCACGCCGCGATCGACGCACTCGAGCCGGCGATTGACGCACGCTCGAGCTGGGTCCCGATCATGCTCTCGGGACTGCTGGTGCGGTTGCGCGAGCTGACCGATGTCGTGCACGACATCAAGGCGTTGCGGCGGCAGATCGCGGCAGGTAACCCGGCGCTGCCGAAGCTTGCCTTTGCGCCGACCGAGAGGGAGCCGACGCCTCAGCACCGCGACCACGTCATGGCGCTCTATTCCGCCGTGGCCGGGGCGCTGGCCATCGCACTCGTCTGCGCCTACTGGATCGCGGCGGCGTGGCCAGAGGGAGGCGGCGCGGCCGCCCTGACCGCCATCGCGGTCAGTTTTTTCGCCACTCAGGACGATCCGGTTCCCAGCATCCTCAAATTCCTCGGCGCCGCCGTCATCGCGCTGGTCATCGACGCCGTGTATCTCTTTGCCATCCTGCCGCTCGTCCACGATTTCGAGATGCTCGTGCTGGCGCTGGCGCCGGTTTATCTGTTCCTCGGCCTCTTGATGGCGATGCCCCCGACGGCGCCGATCGGTGGCCCGATCGCCTTCATTGCCGCCACCGAGCTTGCCCTATCGAGCAGCTACAACGCCGATTTCGCCGCCTTCACCAATGGCGGCATCGCCGCCATCGTCGGTCTCGCCCTCGCCGCCATCGCCATCCGGTTGGTCCGCTCGGTCGGCGCGGAATGGACCGCCGAACGGCTGCTCCGCAGGAACCGCCGGGACATCGCCGACGCCGCCCTTCAACACGGAATCGCTAGCCGGACCGCCTTTGTGGTGCTGATCCTGGATCGCCTCGGCCTCGTCGTGCCGCGCCTCGCCGCATCCGCGCAGAACGCCGATGCCGCCGTCGTTTCGGCACTGGCGGACCTTCGCGTCGGCGTCAACATCGTCGAGCTGCGCCAGCACCGCGCGTCGTTGCCGCTCTCGGCCCACGCGTCCGTCGATGCGATGCTCAAGGGGGTGGCGGCGCACTATCGCCAGCGCATCAGCCAACCGCCCGACCCGCTGGTGCTCGACATGATCGACCGGGCGATCGCCGCAGTGACCGCCACATCGGTTGCGGCGCTGCCCGACCTGCTGCGGGCGCTGGTGGGGCTGCGCCGTGCGCTCTTCCCCGAGGCGCCGCCCTACGTGCCGAATCCGGCGGAACCGGGGCCGCCGAGCCAGGAAGCAGCATGATCGGAGAGATCGACCTCTACGGCGTCTTCGTGTCGCCCTTGCTGATGTGGATGGTCATCGCGCTGCCGCTCACCGCGATCCTGCGGCGCGTCCTGGCGCGGGTGGGACTCTACCGCTTCGTCTGGCATCGTCCGCTCTTCGACCTGGCGCTGCTCGTCATGATGATCGGCGCGGTCAATTCGCTATCCTCTCTCGTGCCGACATCGTCTCTCTGGCCGTTCCGATGAAAAAGCTTGCCGCCTCCTCCGTACGCCTCGCCATAACCGCCGTCGCGGTCGCCATCGCCGCCGTTGTCGGCTCGCAGCTCTGGTACTACTACATGGACGCGCCGTGGACGCGCGACAGCCGCGTGCGCGCGGACGTCGTCCAGGTCGCGACGGACGTCTCGGGCCTCGTGAGCGAGGTCCTCGTCCATGACAACGAGGCGGTGAAGAAGGGCCAGGTCCTCTTCCGCATCGATCCCCAGCGCTTCCAGTATGCGCTGCAGCACGCCGACGCGGTCGTCGTCAGCCAGCGGGCCGCGGCGCAGGAGGCCGCGCGGGAGATGACCCGCTTCACCTCGCTATCGGACCTCGCCGCCTCGCAGGAGCAGAAGCAGCAGCGCTCCGCCGTCTCGGCGGAAGCCGATGCCGCCTACCAGCAGGCCGTTGCCGATCGCGACGTCGCGAAGCTGAACCTCGAGCGCTCGGAGATCCGCGCCTCGGTCAACGGGCTCGTCACGAATTTCAGCATGCGGCCCGGCAATTTTGTCGATGCCGGGAAGCCGGTCTTCGCCCTCATCGACACCGACAGCCTGCATCTCGATGCCTATTTTGAGGAAACGAAGCTGCCGCGCATCGAGGTCGGCGCGCCGGCGCGGGTGCATCTCATGGGCGAGAACGTCGCCATCGAAGGGCATGTGGAGAGCGTTGCCGGCGGCATCGCCGATCGCGAACGGCAGGAGGGCAGCGACCTCCTCGCCAATGTCAACCCGACCTTCAGCTGGGTCCGGCTGGCGCAGCGCGTGCCGGTACGGATCGCTCTCGACCACGTGCCGCCGGGCGTGCACCTGGTGACCGGGCGGACGGCGACGGTCGAGATCCTGCCAGAGCACGGTACGGCTGCCGAGACGGCACCGCGGAGTTGAGGCGGCAGGCCCGCGCACCTCGGGGGCTGATTCGTGAGAAGGGTGTCGATGGCGTCGGCATCGACGCAATCATGAGTGGTGCCGGTCTCACCCATGGCGGCTTCTACGGCCACTTCGTATCGAAGGACGATCTCGTCGCCGAGGCAGTGGCACGCGCGCTCGAGCGTGCCATCGAGCAGCAAAGCAACTACGCCAATCTCAGCGACCTTGTCGCAGGGTACCTCTCCGAACGGCACCTTGCTGATCGCGCCGGTGGCTGCGCCATTGCAGCCTTGGGCGCCGACTTGGCGCGCCAGGGTGTCGGCGCTCGCCGCGGCCTCACGGCGCATGTGCGCGCGCAACTCGAACGCTTCCTCCGGCTGCTAAAGAATGGCCCTAAAGCCCGCCGGCGCCGCCGCGCGATCGCGACGCTCGCCGGAATGGTCGGGGCGCTGACGCTCGCCCGGGCAGTCGACGATCCGGCTTTGTCCAGGGAGATCCTTGCGGCGGCGCGCGACGCCCTGGGAGAGACGCTCTCAACCAGCGGCTAGACGAATCGGATCGCAGCTAACCTCATCGATCCCAGGAGAGCACGGGAGGTGTGCGAGGCGATCGGCGTTGAGCTCCTCCCGACGCTGAGGCTCCCGGAGCTATGAAGGTCCGGAATTGGCACCTCCGCGGCGTCCCAAGACAGCCAAAGGATGGCCGCTTTCGGTCTGAAAGCAGAAGCTCCGGGGCTGCAGTCCGTCCGGATTTATGGGTTCGCGGCCTCCGCAATGCGAAGGAACGACGTGATGGACACAAATCGGATTTATACATGTCCGATTTTTCTTGACATGAAATCCGCAACGGATATATTCTGGTTTCGCGATCTTACAGCGAGGCCACCATGTTCCACACTCAATCCCCCGTTCCCGACAACTCCGGCCAGTTCCAGAAAGGCCAATCCGGAAATCCCGCCGGCCGGCCGATCGGCTCGCGCAACAAGGCGACCCTGGCCGCCGAGCGGCTGCTCGAAGGGGCGCTGGAGCGGCTGACCGGCGAGGCGGTCGAGCTGGCGCTGAGCGGCAATCCGCAGCTCCTGCGCCTCTGCATCTCCCGCTTGCTGCCGGCGGCGCGCGGCCGGCGGGTGGAGCTCGACCTTCCCGCCGCCGATGCCGGGCTCGACGACATCGCCGCCGCCCTCGCGGCGACCATGCGCGCCGCCGCCGAGGGCGTCATTTCGCCGCTCGAGGCGGCCGATCTCGCTGGGGTCATCGAGGTGCAGCGCCGCACCCTCGAGACGCTCGACCTGCAGCGTCGGCTCGCCAAGCTCGAGGCGGCGTCGAAGCAGATCGTCGCGGAGGCGCGCATCCATGAGCAGCGGCCGCCGCTTCCATGGGATCGGCCGCTCGCCGAGGCGGCGCTCGACGCACCGCCCGGCACGCTGCCGGTCAAATACGACGCGACGTCTCGCTGAGGCGGCGGCGATGCGCGTCGAAGCGCGGCTCTCCCGGCTCGAGAACGCCTACGCACTCCACCACGTCGCCCGCATGACTCAGGCCGAGCTGTGCGACGCCGTCGGCGTGCTGGATCGCCTCGAGCGCGAGGGCGGCGGTCGGCGCGATCTTCTTCATCCATATTCCGGTCGAGGAAGACCAGGTTGAGGAAGAGGGGGACGAAGAAAAGCGCGCCGAGGTAGACCCGTGAAGGCGCAAGTGAGCCGCGCGGGGGCGCGCCTGTTATTTTCCTGTTGTTTACAGGCGAACGGAAGAAAGTTTCCTGGGAGCGTGCGTCCCCCGCAGGCACCCCTCACCACAAAGGACAGCTCGCGCCTTGCGGTCCAAAACGCTCTCGCCGCGGCGCCAACCATCCCTATAATGCCGCCAATACATAAAAACCGATGGGAGGAGACAAGATGACCCAATCGCCGAGATGGATCGCCGCCTTGCTCGCCGGCGCCTTTCTGGCGGCCGGCGCATCGGGCGCTCGCGCCGAAAGCGAGCAGGAAAAACAGCTCTACGAGGCGGCCAAGAAGGAAGGCGCGCTGACCTGGTATTCCGGCGTCTTGGATCAGGGGCTGTGCGAGAAGGTCGGGCAGGCCTTCACGGCGAAATATCCCGGCATCCGCGTCGATGCGACCAAGACGACCTCGCAGGTCGCCTTCCAGCGCCTGCTCCAGGACATCAAATCCGGCGAGGTGCAGTCGGACGTCCTCACCTCGACCGATGCCAGCCATCTCGTCTATCTCAAGGAGAAGGGCGAGCTGGTGAAGTTCGTGCCTGACAACGCCAAGGAGGTCGCCACCGCCTTCCAGAACATCGACCCCGACGGCTACTACCACGTCACCTGGGCGAACCTCGCCTCGATCGTCTACAACACCAACAAGGTCAAGGCGGAAGACGCGCCGAAGAACTGGCCCGATCTGCTCGACCCGAAATGGAAGGACCAGGTCACGGTGGGCAGCCCTAGCTTCAGCGGCATGGTCGGCGTCTGGACGCTGTCGCTCGCCAAGCTCTATGGTTGGGATTATTTCACCAAGCTCAACGCCCAGAAGCCGCAGGTCGGCCGCTCGATCGACGACGCGGTGACCGTGCTCAACTCGGGCGAGCGCATGGTCGGTCTCGGCGCCGCCAGCACCGCCTTGCGCAACGCCGCCAAGGGCAATCCGATCGCCGTCGTCTATCCGACCGACGGCGCCGTCGCCGTGGTCGCGCCCTCCGGCCTCATCAAGGGCTCGAAAAGCCCGAATGCCGGCAAGCTCTTCCTGCAATTCATGCTGAGCTTCGAATATTCCAAGCTGCTCGCCGACAATTTCGAGCAGTCGCTGCGCCCCGACGTGCCGCCGGCGCCCGGCGCCAGGCCGCTCTCCGAGGTCAAGGTGATCTCCCCGCCGGTCGAGGAGATCACCAAGGAGATGCCGGGCGCCAAGGAGAAGTGGAAAGAGGTCTTCGGAATGTGATGGGGAGGGGGCCGCATGGTGCGTCCCCTCACCGTGAGGAGCCGCCGCATGGCGGCGTCTCGAACGGCGAGACGCCTGCTCCGCAGGCTCCT
>DATAQP010000205.1:0-5087 GCA_036264595.1 Allostellaceae bacterium | reverse complement strand
CGATCAGCCGAGACCGACCATCTCGCGCGCTTCGCGATAGGCGTCGCGGAAATCGATGTACATCGCCTTCTCGCTGTCGTGCAGCCGCTGCAGGAGCTGGTGCTGCAGGCGGAACTTGATGTCGCCGATGGCGAGGGCGCCGATGCCGACGGCGTCCTTGCCGATTCCGAGCGCGGTGCCATTCGCCTCGGTGGCGAGGCCCTCGATTCCGGCCGGCGGCACGGCGTTGACGTCGGCGGCCACCTTGAGATTGCTTGCCGCTTCGAGATCCTGCCGCGACAGCACCTGAATACCGGCCTTGGCCGCGACCAGCACGACGTCGCAGTCGGCGAGGACCTTGCGCCGCCCCTCGTCGCTGCTGCCATCCGCGGCGATGAAATGCTTGCCGAAGCGCCGCTCGAAGGCCGCCGCCTTCTGCGGCACGGCGTCGGTATGGTCGTGACCGACCAGGGTGCCCTGCGCGCCCGCCTCGGCGGCGATGATGCCGGTGACGCCGCCGACGACCCCCTTGGCGCCGAAGACGGCGACCTTCGCGCCGGCGAGCCGCCCGCCTTGCGCCACGAGATGCTTCTCGGCGAGCGCCACCATCGCGGCGGCGGTGGTGAAAGCGCCTGAGGGATCGGCGAAGATGGAGTTCTGGAACGGCGGGAACATCGCCTTGCGTGCCGCCTCGGCCATGTCGAGCGCGACCATGGCATCGCGGCCGCCGATGAAGAGTACCGTCTTGGCGGCATCCTGCGGTGCGCGCGAGAACATAGCGTCCTGCGTCAGCGCGACGGTCTCCTTCGGATCGACGTTGGTATAGCCGGCGACGACGAAGCCGGCGTCATACGCCATGTTGACGTCGAACGGGCTGAGATTGGCGAGCGGCGTCAGGAAGTGCAGGATCCTCGGTTTGTCCATCGCTGCCTCGCTAGGCTTGAGCGGAAGATGCCGTCACCGCGCCGCCGCCTCGCTCGCCGCGAGCTCGTGGGTCGCCGACAGACGGCGGATCTCGGCGCCGCGATTGCGACCGGAGCAGATGCGGAAAGAGAGCGCACCCGAAGCACCGAAGTGCTGTGCGAGCGTAGTCTGCAACTCCTGCGCCTCGACCCGGTCGGCGACGAAGACAAATCCCGTCGGGCCCCAGGAGCTTTGCCCGATGCCGGAAAATCCCTCGCCGCGCAGCCATTCGAGCACGGCGGCGACACGGGGGCTGGCATAGCGTCCGCCTTGCACCGGCGCGAAATAATCGCCAAGCCGCGCGCCGATCTCGCCGATGCTGTCGGCCACGGCGGCGAAATCCGCGTTGCCGAGACCGGGCAGCAGACGCAGCAACGTGAGGCGGCAGAGCTGCGCCGCCATCGCTTCAGGGAAGGGCGGCAAGGCTTGAAAGGCAGCGATCTCGGCCGAGCTGGAGAGGCCACGCCCTTCGGCATCGAAAATCAGGACAAGACGCCACTCGGACGGGAAGATGGCGCGCGCAACGATCGGCGCAGGCGCATCGTCGGCGGCCTTGCCGCCATCGACGAGGAAGCCGCCGGTTTCGAAGGCGCCGATGCCAATGCCGGATCGCGCGCCGCGCTCGACCAGCGGCGCCAATGCGCGCGCCGATACGCTTTCGCCGGCGAATGCCGCGACGCCGGCGGCGACGGCGAGACCGAGCTGCGTGCCCGAGCCGAGCCCGACATGCTCGGGAATCGCCGCCTCGATGCGCACGGCAAGGGGACCGAGCGCGGCGAAGCGGCCGGCGCTCAACGCGTCGAGCATGCGCTGGGCGCGCTGCGGCGTCGCCTCGTGGCGGCCGGCCGCTGCGTCACGCATCACGGTGAGAAGCGTGCCGATTCCGTCGATGGTCAGGCCCAGGCTTCCGAAGCGCCGGCCGAGTCCGCCATTGAGATCGAGAAAGCCGAGATGAAGCCGAGCCGGCGCGAACACCTCGACCGCCTCGCACGGACCTTGCGCCACGTCCGACGATTGCGTTCGCATGGTGGTACGATAAACTGAAGATACGGCGAACAGAAGTGATTCGTCGCCTGTTCGGGAGGACGCGATGGCCGGGCAAGAGCAGCGCGAGCGCACCTATTCCGAAGCCGAAATCAAGGCACGCCTTGACCTTGAGCTGCCCCAGTGGCGGTACGAGGGCGGCTGGATACGTCGAAAGTATAAGACACATAGCTGGAAGGGTACGCTAATGGTGATCAACGCGGTCGGCCATCTCGCCGAGGCCGCGTGGCATCACCCGGACATCACCGCCTCCTATGCCTGGGTCGAGGTGAGGTTGCAGAACCATGCCGCCAAGGGCGTCACGGACAAGGACTTCGAGCTCGCCAAAAAGTTCGACGAGGTGGTGCTCTGGCGACCCGGTGCGGAGAGCGCGCTCGAAGGCACGCCGACCGAGGATCAGCGCTTCGCCTATATCAAGCACGACAAGCCCGCTTGATTGCGGATTGGCGGCGCTGCGGGTGACGCGGCAGTGAAGCCGATGAGCGTCACTTGTCCCTTCTGCGGGCTGACCTGCGACGATCTCGTGCTGTCGGATGGCGGCATCGACACGCGCGGCTGTGCGCTGGCCGCTGCCGGCTTCCGCCGCGGCGATGCCGAGCGCCGACCGCATACCGTCGCCGGCAATCCGGTCGACCTCGCCGCCGCCGCCAGTGAAGCGGCGCGGCTCCTCAAGGCGGCGCGGCTGCCGCTTTTCCACGGCCTGGCGGTCGATCTCCATGGCTGCCGCGCCCTGCTCGCCCTGGCCGAGCGTGCCGGCGGCGTTGTCGATCACCTCGCCTCGGCGCCGCTCCTGGCGAACGCTGCGGTCGCGCGCGCCAGCGGCTGGGTGACCGCGACCTTTGCCGAGATCGCCAACCGCGCCGATGTCGTGCTCCTCGTCGGCGGCGATCCGGCCGCGGCCTTTCCGCGCTTCCACGAGCGGCTGCTGCGCAATCCGATGCCGCTCTATCGCGCGGGTCCGCCCACCATTGCCTATCTCGGTCCGGTCGAAACCGCGCCGCCGGCGGATGTCGCAACGCTGCGTGGGATCGTGCCGCAATCCGGCCTTCTAAACGCGCTCGGCACGCTCGGCGTCCGGCTGCAGGCGCGGCAACCAACGAAAGCGCCGGGTCTGCCCGATGAATTTCTCGCCACCATCGCCGAACGCCTTGCGGCGGCGCGCTACGGCGCCATCGTCTGGCATCCGGCAAGCTTCGCGCCGGAAGATGCCGAGCTGGCAGTCGAGCGCCTCGCCGCCTTGTTGCGGCACCTCAACGTCAAGACGCGTTGTGTCGGCTTGCCGCTCGGTGGCAGCGGCAACGCAATCGGTGCCATGCAGGCGGCGTTGTGGCAGACGGGCTGGCCGCTCCGTCTCGCTTTTGCCGATGGCACCCCGCGCCATGATCCGTGGCGCCTCGACGCCAGGCGCCTGCTCGCCGCGGGCGAGGCGGATCTCCTGGTCTGGGCGTCGGCGCTGGTCGCCGAGGCGCCGCCGCCGACTAGCATTCCGCTCATCGCGATCGTCGCGGACGATGTTGCGCTGGCGGTGCCGGCCGCCGTCGAGATCCGTGTCGGCATTCCGGCTATCGACCATGGAGGCGCGGTCTTTCGCTCGGATACGGTGATCGCTCTGCCCTTGCAGGCGACACGCCCCTCCGATCGACCGTCCGTCGCCGAGGCGGCGCAAGCGATCCTGAGGCAATGGGAGGCGATACCGTGACGCTCCGCCTGACCGGCGCGACGCTGATCGATCCGACGCAGCACGGCGACGCGCTCGCCGGTGATCTCTGGATCGACGACGGCCGCATCGTCGAGCCGCCCACCGACGGACGGCGACCAGATAGCGAGCTTGCTCTGCCAGATCACCTGGTGATGGCGGGGGCCATCGACATCCACAGCCACATCGCCGGCGGAAAGGTCAATCTCGGCCGGTTGCTCTCGGCCGCCGACCATCGCGAACATGCCGAGCAGAGCGAGGACGGGCTGCGCGGCGGCGGCGGGCTCGCTACGCCGGCAAGCTTCACGACCGGCTATCGCTACGCACGGATGGGCTACACCAGCGCCTTCGAGCCGGCGATGGTGGCGGCGAATGCGCGCGCCGCGCATCTCGAGCTGGCCGACGTGCCCATCCTCGACAAGGGCGCCTATGTGATGCTCGGCAACGAGGAATTCCTGTTGCGCCGCCTCGCTGCCGGGGCCGGCCAGCAGGAGATCAACGACTACGTCGCCTGGATGGTGCGCGCGACGGCGGCGCATGCGGTCAAGGTCGTCAACGCCGGCGGCATCAGCGCCTTCAAGTTCAACGGCCGCGGCCTCGGTATCGACGAGGCGGGCCCGCATCACGGCGTGACGCCGCGCACCATCATCCGCACTCTCGCCCGTGCCGTGCACGAACTCGGCATCCCCCACCCGCTGCATGTCCACTGCAACAATCTCGGCATTCCCGGCAATGTCGAGACGACCTTGGCGACGATCGATGCCGCCGAGGGCTTCCCGATCCATCTCACCCATGTTCAGTTCCACAGCTACGGGACCGAGGGGAAACGCCATTTCTCCTCGGCCGCCGCCCGCATCGCCGATGCCGTCAACCGCAACCGCAATGTCAGCATCGATGTCGGCCAGGTCGTCTTCGGTCCGACGATGACGGAATCTGGCGACACCCAGGCGCAGTTCCGCAACCGCACCCATGCCGATCCGGACAAATGGCTCTCGATGGATATCGAGTGCGATGCCGGCTGCGGTCTCGTACCCTTCCGCTATCGCGACAAGAATTTCGTCAATGCGCTGCAATGGGCGATCGGGCTCGAGCTCTTCCTGCTGGTCGAGGATCCCTGGCGCGTGTTCCTCACGACCGACCATCCGAATGGCGGACCCTTCGCCAGCTATCCGCAGCTCGTGCGGCTGCTGATGGAGCGCGATTTTCGCGCCGAATGCCTCGCCCGTGTCCACAAGGCGGCGCAGGAGCTCAGCGTGCTCGGCGGGTTGACGCGCCAGTACAGCTTGCGCGAGATCGCCATCATGACGCGTGCCGGGCCGGCGCGCATCCTCGGCCTCGCCGATCGCGGCCGGCTATCGCCCGGCGCCCTCGCCGATATCGCGGTCTATCGCAAGCAATCCGATGT
>DATAQP010000199.1:0-1684 GCA_036264595.1 Allostellaceae bacterium | reverse complement strand
CAGCTTCTACCGCTCGCTCGGCATCAACGTGAAGCAGCTCTACGGCATGACCGAGAGCTCGGTCTTCATCTGCATCCAGCCCGACGGCGAAGTGAAATCCGATACGGTCGGAACGCCGGTGCAGGATGTCGACGTCAAGGTCGCTGAGGGCGGCGAGGTGCTGTTCCGCGGCCCCGGCGTCTTCCAGGGCTACTTCAAGAACGACGCCGCCACGGCGGCGGCGAAACGTCCGGATGGCTGGGTCCATACCGGCGATGCCGGCATCTTCGACGCCGACGGCCACCTCAAGATCATCGACCGCGCCAAGGATGTCGGCCATCTGCGCAGCGGCGCGCTCTTCGCCCCGAAATTCATCGAGAACAAGCTGAAATTCTTCCCTTTCATCAAGGAGGCGGTGGCGTTCGGCGACGGCTACGATGTCGTCACCGCCTTCATCAATATCGATCTCGAGGCGGTCGGCAACTGGGCCGAGCGCCGCGGCATCGCCTATGGCTCGTTCCAGGAGCTGAGCGCCGACGACCGCGTCTATGCGCTGATCGGCGAGTGCATCGCCAAGGTCAATGCCGACCTTGCCGCCGAGGCGCCGCTCGCCGGCTCGCAGATTCACCGCTTCCTCGTCCTGCACAAGGAGCTCGACGCCGATGACGGCGAGCTGACGCGGACGCGCAAGGTGCGGCGCCGCTTCATCGCCGAGCGCTACGCGCCGCTGATCGCGGCACTCAACGGCGGGCAGGACAGCGCGCATATCGAGACCGAGGTCACCTTCGAGGACGGCCGCAAGGGCCTGCTGAAGGCCGACCTCAAGATCCGCGCCGCCAAGACGGTGCCCGTCGCCGCACCTGTGCTCTTGCGCAAGGCGAGCTGAGCTAGGAAGAACGTTTGAACCACGAAGGCACGAAGACACGAAGCTTGCGGATTGCCTCGCGACGGCATCCGTCGCTTTGCGCGATGGCCTTTGTGTACTTCGTGCCTTCGTGGTTCAAACGTTTCTTCTTGTCTGGGGTTGGAGCTTGACGCAGCCCGCGCAGAAAACCATCGGCGAGACGCTGCTCAAGGCCGACGGCATCAGCCTGTCCTTCGGCGGCGTCAAGGCGTTGACAGATATCAGCGTCGACATAAGGCGCCATGAGATCCTGGCGATCATCGGCCCGAATGGCGCCGGCAAGACGTCGATGCTCAACGTCATCAACGGCTTCTATCACCCGCAGCACGGCACCATCACCTTCAAGGGCGAGACGCGCAGCCAGATGCGGCCGCACGAGGCGGCGGCGCAGGGCATCGCCCGCACCTTCCAGAACGTCGCGCTGTTCAAGGGCATGACGACGCTCGACAACATCATGACGGGACGGCTCCTGCGCATGCACAAGAACGTGTTCTGGCAGGCGCTCTATTGGGGACCCGCCGAGAAGGAGGAGCTGGCCCATCGCGCCGTCGTCGAGAAGATCATCGACTTCCTCGAGATCCAAGCGATCCGCAAAGTGCCGGTGGGCCAGCTTCCGTACGGTTTGCAGAAGCGCGTCGAGCTCGGCCGCGCGCTGGCCATGGAGCCGGAGCTGCTGCTGCTCGACGAGCCGATGGCCGGCATGAATGTCGAGGAGAAGCAGGACATGTGCCGCTTCATCCTCGACCTCAACGATGAGTTCGGCACGACGATCGCGCTCATCGAGCACGACATGGGCGTGGT
>DATAQP010000167.1:0-2692 GCA_036264595.1 Allostellaceae bacterium | reverse complement strand
GGGCGCGCAGCGAACCCGATGCCTTCGTCGCCCACGAGGGCGCGGCGCCGGGTGCGCTCGCATCGTTGCGTGCGGTCATCGCCGAATGCCGTGTCGACACGCCTCCCCCGCTGCCGCCGATGGCGGCCGGGCTGTTCGGCTATATGGGCTACGGCATGGTCGGTCTGATGGAGAAGCTGCCCGACAGCAAGCCCGATACGCTCGGCATTCCCGACGGGCTCTTCGTCCGGCCGACCGTCATCTGCGTCTTCGACAACATCGCCGACCGCGTCACCGCGATCACGCCGGTCTGGCCCGATCGCGGGCTCAGCGCCGAGGCGGCCTATGAACATGCGCGCGAGCGCCTCGCCGACACGCTCGCCGAGTTCGAGCGCAACCTGCCCTATCGCCGCGAGGCCGCCGAGACGACGGCCGAGCTGCCGGCACCCGACGCCAGTATGACGCGGGCGGACTGCATGACGATGGTCGAGCGGGGCAAGGAATATATCCGGGCCGGCGAGATCTTCCAGGTCGTGCCCTCGATGCGGTTCAGCCTGCCGTTCCGCCTGCCGCCCCTCGCCCTCTATCGCGCCTTGCGCCGCCTCAACCCCTCGCCCTTCCTGTTCTTCCTCGATTTCGGCGATTTCGCCGTCGTCGGCTCGAGCCCGGAGATCCTCGTCCGGCTGCGCGATAGCACCGTCACCATCCGGCCGCTCGCCGGCACCCGCCGCCGCGGCGCCAACGCCGAGGAGGATCGCAAGCTTGCCGAGGAGCTGCTCGCGGATCCCAAGGAACTCGCCGAGCATCTCATGCTGCTCGATCTCGCGCGCAACGATGTCGGCCGCGTCTCGCAGATCGGCACCGTGCGCGTCACCGAGAAGATGGTGATCGAGCGCTACAGCCACGTCATGCATATCTGCTCGCATGTCGAGGGCACGCTCGACCCGCGCTACGATGCGATGGACGTGCTGGTCGCCGGCTTCCCTGCCGGCACGCTGTCGGGTGCGCCGAAGGTGCGGGCGATGGAGATCATCGACGAGCTCGAGCCCGAGCGGCGCAACCTCTATGGCGGGATGATCGGTTATTTCGCCGGCAATGGCAGCATGGACAATTGCATCGCCCTGCGCACTGCCGTGGTCAAGGACGGGCGCATGATGGTGCAGGCCGGCTGCGGCGTCGTCGCCGACAGCGATCCCGCCGCCGAGTACCAGGAGATCCAGGACAAGGCCCGCGCCCTCATCCGCGCCGCCGAGGAGGCCGTGCGCTTCGCCGCGCGGCGCTAGACAACGAGCGGCAAGCGAGGATGGGATGACGCCAGAGGAATTCCGCCGCCACGGCCACCGCCTGATCGACTTCCTCGCCGACTACCACGCCGGCATCGCCAAGCGACCGGTAATGTCGCCGGTACGGCCGGGCGAGATCAAGGCGCAGCTCCCCGAGGCGCCGCCAGAGCAAGGCGAGTCGATGGATGCGGTGCTCGCCGATCTCGATCGCATCGTGATGCCCGGCCTCTCGCATTGGCAGCATCCGCGCTTCTTCGGCTATTTCCCGGCCAACGCGCTGCCCGCCGGCATCCTTGGCGATCTCGTGAGCACCGGCCTCGGCGTTCTCGGCCTCTCCTGGCAATCGAGCCCGGCAGTGACCGAGGTCGAGGAGGTCGTCACCGACTGGGTTCGCCGCATGGTCGGCCTCTCCGAGGCGTGGAGCGGCGTCATCGCGGACACCGCCTCGACCAGCGCGCTGGTGGCGCTGATCTGCGCGCGCGAGCGGGTGACGAATTATGCGCTGTCGCGCGGCGGATTGCAGGCGGAAGCCCGGCCGCTGGCGATCTATGTCTCGGCGCATAGCCACAGCTCGATCGACAAGGGCGCGCTGCTCGCCGGCTTCGGCCGCGCCAATCTCCGCCTCGTTCCGTTCGACGCCGAATACGCCATGCGGCCCGATGCGCTCGAGGCGGCGGTGCAGGCAGATCTCGCCGCGGGCGTGCAACCCTGCGCGATCGTCGCCACGGTCGGCACCACCGCGACCACGGCGTTCGATCCCGTGCGCGGCATCGCGGCGATCGCCCAGCGTCATCGCATCTGGCTGCATGTCGACGCCGCAATGGCGGGCAGCGCCATGATCCTGCCCGAGTGCCGCTGGATGTGGGACGGAATCGAGGGCGCCGACTCCCTCGTCATCAATGCGCATAAATGGCTCGGCGCGCCGTTCGACGCCTCGCTCTACTACGTGCGCGATCCCGAGCACCTCGTCCGCGTGATGTCGACCAACCCGAGCTTCCTGCAATCCTCGGTCGACGGCCAGGTCAAGAATCTGCGCGATTGGGGCATCCCGCTCGGCCGGCGCTTCCGCGCGCTGAAACTGTGGTTCCTCATTCGCGAGCAGGGCGTCGCCGGGCTGCAGGCGCGCTTGCGGCGCGACATGGCGAACGCGCAAAGGTTGGCCGACGAGGTCGCTGCCGCGCCGCAATGGCGCGTCGTCGCCTCGGTGTGGCTGCAGACCGTCTGCGTTCGTCACGAGCCGCCCGGGCTCGAAGCCGAGGCGCTCGATCGCCACACTCTGGCATGGACGGAGGCGGTGAACCGCTCCGGCGCCGGCTATCTCACCCCGGCCATCGTCGACGGGCGCTGGATGGTGCGCGTCTCGATCGGCGCTCTGCCCACCGAAGCAGCCGATGTCGACGCGGTCTGGCAGGCGATGCGATGCGCCGCAG
>DATAQP010000152.1:0-6606 GCA_036264595.1 Allostellaceae bacterium | reverse complement strand
CCGTGATGTGGGTGAATTCGAGATCGAGCTCGGCCGAGCGTACTGCGGCGCGCGCCGAATCGAGCGCAGCGTTGGCGTTGCGAAGATCGGCGCGCCGCTCGTCGAAGGTCGAGGCGGGCGCATAGTCGTTCCGCCGCAGCTCTGTGGTGCGCTGCAACTGGGCGGTGGCGAGATCGACCTTCGCCTGCGCCACGGCGACTTGCGCCAGCGCCGAATCGCGGGCGATCTCGAACGGCCGGGGGTCGATGACGAAGAGCAGATCGCCCTTCTTGACGAGATCGCCGTCCTGGAAATGAATCTCGGTGAGATAACCGCTGACGCGGGCACGAAGCTCGATGTAGTCGACCGCAGCGAACTGCCCGGTGAACTCGTCCCATTCGACGATGTCGCGCTGCAGCGGCGCGCTGACAGTGACCGGCGGCGGCAAAGGCGCGGGATTCTGCGCGTCGGCGCCGCCGATCAGCCGATCACCGCAGAGACCCATAGCCAGGAGCAGAACGCCACCAGCAAGTTGCGCGGCGCGACGCGAGATTTTTAGGCGAGCGCCGCACTGCGAAGCGTGATCGTCGGACATGAACATGCCTCTTTCACTGATGTCAGGCGCGAAGCGCTAGCATGTTTGCATTGCAACATAAATATAGACAATAGGGGTGGGTGATTGCGGCAGATCGAGAATTCTCTTCCATCGTGTCGCGACAGCCTATGATCGTCGGATGGCAAACACTTGATCGCGGAGCCACCATGACGGAGATTTCGGGCAAACGTGCCTTCCTCGCACTGCTGAAGCAGGAGGGTGTCGACATACTGTTCGGCAATCCGGGCACGACCGAATTGCCGCTTATGGATGCGCTCGCCGTCGAAAGCGATTTGCGCTACGTCCTCGGCTTGCAAGAGGCGGCGGTGCTGGCAATGGCCGACGGTCATGCCCAGGCATCGGGAAAGCTCACCGTCGTCAATCTCCATGTCGCACCCGGCCTCGGCAACGCCATGGGGATGCTGTACGACGCCCAGAAGGCGGGATCGCCGCTTCTCGTCACGGCCGGCCAGCACGACCAGAGCTTCACCTTCTCCGAGCCGCTGCTCTGGGCCGATCTGCCGACGATCGCCCGGCCGCTGGTCAAGTGGTCGTCCGAGGTGCGCAGCCTCGCCGATCTACCGCGCGCCGTCCACCGCGCCGCCAAGACGGCGCTGGCGCCGCCGACCGGGCCGGTCTTCCTGTCGCTTCCCGCCGACGTCCTCAACGAGGCAGCCGATATCGATCTTGGTGCGCCGAGCCGCGTCGCGTCCGGGTTGCGCGGCGACAAGGCGGCAATCGAGGCGGCGGCTGCGCTGCTTGCTGCCGCCGAGCACCCGGTGTTGATCGCCGGCGATGCGGTGGCGCAGAGCGGCGCGCATGCTGAGCTCGTCGCTCTGGCCGAGCTGCTCGGCGCCCCGGTCTGGGCTGAGGGCGTGCCGAGCACAGCCTCCTTTCCGGCATCGCATCCGCTGTTCCGCGGCGCGATGACGCGCGCGCAGACCGTCATCCGCGACATTCTCCAGCAGCATGATCTGCTCTTCTCGGTCGGCGGCGACCTCTTCACCCTGTCGCTGCCCTCCGCGACCGACGCGATGCCGCCCGATCTGCCGATCATCCAGCTCGACACCGACGCCTGGGAGCTCGGCAAGAACTATCCCTCGCGAATCGCCATTCTCGGCGATCCCAAGGCGACGCTGACCGAGATCACCGAGGCGGTCGCCGAGCGAATGAACGCGGTACAGAAGGCGCGCGCCGTCGAACGCCTCGCGGCTTTGCGCAAGACGATCGCCGCGCAACGCGCCGCGCTCGTCGCCACGGCGCGTGCCGATGCGGGAAAGCACCCGATTCGCCCCCTCGCCTTGCTGCAGGCGATCGGCGAGGCGCTGCCGGCCGAGGCGATCGTCATCGACGAGACGATCTCCTCCGGTGCCGGCTTGCGCCAGTTTCTCAAGAGCGACGATTCGCGAAGCTTCTATGGGCTGCGCGGCGGCGGCATCGGCTGGGGCCTGCCAGCGGCGATCGGCGTCAAGCTCGCCCAGCCCACTCGGCCCGTCGTGGCACTGATCGGCGACGGCAGCGCGATGTATACCTGTCAGGCGCTGTGGACGGCGGCGCACGACCGCATCGCCGTCGTTTTCGTTATTCTCAACAATTCGTCCTACCGCATCCTGAAGCAGCGCACCAATGCGCTGAAGGCGCACGCGGCGCAGACCGACCGCTATGTCGGCATGGATCTCGACGATCCGGCGGTCGATTTCGTCGGCCTTGCCCGCTCGCTCGGCGTCGCCGCCAGCCGGGCCCACACCATCGAGGAAGTGCTTGCCCAGCTGCGCGCCGGGCTTGCGAGCGAAGGGCCGGTCCTGATCGACGTCTCGATCGACCGTTCGTTCAAGCCGGTCTGATGGCGGTCAGGTCCTCGGCGCTGCCACGAAGTCGTTGGTGTTGAACTCCTCCGGTTTCATATCGGTCTGCAAATCCTGATAGGTCTTCATCAGCTCCACCGTATCCGTCCAGTCCTTGGCGGCGAACTGGCCGATCGGCAGATCCTTGATGGCGGGCGATTTGATCAGCCCGATGCCGACCTTGAGCTGCGCCAGCGAGAGCGCCGTATCGAGGTCCGGCTCGACCTTTTGACCGACCTTGATCGAGGCATCGGGATCCTTGATCGCCGCCTCGAAGGAGCGTGTCGTCGCCTTGACGAAGCGGCGGACCAGGTCGGGATTGCTCGCCAGCGTGTCGCGATTGGTGTGGATGGTCAGACCGACCGACCGGGTCGTCGTCATGTCGCCGCGCCCTGGCCGGGTCGAGCGTGTCATCACGATAGACTCGCCACGGCCGCGCGGCCTTGACGGCCGCAAGCGCACAGAATTCATCGCCATCTCGCAGGAGATCACGGAGATCTTCCGTGCTGACCCGGGCCGATCCCGGCGCAGGCGCGACGGCATGAGCGGCGATCTCGCTGCAAGAAGGCGCTCCAGTATTCGGCGGCACCGCGCGGCCGGCACGCTGGTCGATGACGAGCACATTATATGCTGCCTTGAGCAGGTCTGGCGCGATGGTGACCTATTCGCAATTCGATTTTCCGGATGTGGCTAGGGATAAGTCATCGCTTGTAGACGATGAATCCCTTGATCGCATCGATGAAGGCTTGCGGCTCATCGTTGCGGATGGAGTGGCTGCTCTCCTCGAAAATACGCAGCTCCGACCGCGGAATGAGACGGGCAATCTCCTCGGAGAATTCCGGCGGGCAGATCCAATCGTGGCGTCCGGCCAGAATCAGGGTCGGTGCCGTGATGCGCGGCAGCTCGGGGCGCAGATCGAAATTCCGGAGCACGTCGCCGAAGGCACGGTTCAGCGGCTCGACGTTGTAGACGGTGCGTTGCGTGCCGAGCGTCCCCGTCGCCGCGTCGTAGCGGCGGCTGTAGAGCGGCCCCATGGCGGCGTAGTATTGGTGCAGCTCCGTCTCGTCCTTGAAAGTGCCGGTCCAGAGGGGCTCGCAGGCGCGGCGCTGCTCTGCCGTCCCGCGCGCCTCGACGATCTCGCGGGCGCGCTTGATGAAGCCGCCATGCGCCGCGGTGACCACCAGGATGAGATGCGAGACCGCGTCGGGATAACGCGCGGCATGCGCCATCCCGACCATGCCGCCATAGGACGTGCCGATGCTGACGATCGGCCCGGCGCCGAGGTGGCGGCGCAGCGCCTCCATATCCTCGACATTCTCGTCCAGCGTATAGGCGGCGGGATCGCCGCGCGCCGAGCGGCCCTGCCCCCGGTGGTCGAAATAGACCAGCTGCATGCGTTCGGTGAGCGGCGCCAGGATCGGCTTGAAGCTGCTGTGGTCGCCGCCCGGTCCGCCATGGATGACGAAGGCGACCGGCCGCTCGCGCATGCGGGCGCCGTCGGGCACCAGACCGGCCCCGTCGATATCGAAATAAATCTCGGTGTCGCGGATCTTGGCACGCATCGTCACCGGCTCCCTCTGATCGTCGCGGTGCCGGCATCCTAGCGAGGGTCGGTCGATGGGACGATAGGCGGCGGATCGAATTTTCTGACCTGCATCCATGTGTTTTCGCTACTCTGGCGGCGAATCGACAGCGGGGGTGGCGTTCGATATGGCTCGCTCGAAGGCACGGGCGCTGTTCTGGATCTCGACGGTGCTGGCCGGGTTGGGCGTCATCCTGGTGATCGGCAACGGCATCCTGTTTCTCGTCAACCAGGACGCGCAGGCGGCCATCAATCGGCGCCAGCAATTCATTAATCAGAGCGCCCAGCTCGGCCGGCTCAACGAGGCGCTGGTGCGTGCCCTGGCGACCAACGCGGCAAACAACAAGGACGACCAGTTGCGCGACTTGCTGGCGCAGCATGGCATCACCTTCCAGGTCAATCCGGCCGAGCCCGGCCCGGCGCCGGCCGCGCCGTCGGGCGGAAAGAACTGACCATGGAGCGCGATGACGACAGAGATACGGCCAATGCCGAGCGGTTCTCCGTTCCGCTCGGCCTCCTGGTGCTTGGCTTCGTTCTCATGGTCGGCTTCCAGACCGTCCAGCTCATCCGCGAGCGCAGCAACCTCTTCGAGATTCAGCTCGCTCAGGAACCGACCGTGCAGGAGGGCGCCAAGCTGCGCCTGCAGCTCGATTCGCTGGCCAAGAAGACGGCGGCGCTCGCCGATGCCGGCAATCCCGGCGCCAAGGCCGTGATCGAGGAGATGCGCCGGCAAGGTATTACGATCAAGACCAACTGATTGTCACGCAAACGAGCCCGCCCGCGAGGGCGGGCTCGTCGCGGCACGGATCTAGGAGGGTCAGTCACCGGATCGTGCAAAAGGCGTCAACGACACTATCGCCCGACTCGGCGCCTTTGGTTGTGAGCCTGATCACAGCCGCGAGCGGCCGGCGTCGGCGGTCATGCCGGCTTCGGCCTAGCCGTTCTGCTTGGTGATGGTCTGTGCCTCGCGCAACAGCTCGATACATTTCGGCTCGTCGCCGAATGCCTCGACGCTGCGCGCCTGATGCAGGATCGATACCAGCTTTGCGCGCTGTGCGGCATTGAGCCGATCATGCGCGAGGACTGGCGCGGCCTCCAGCGTGCCGCCGCCGCCCACAATGTGCGGCGCGCCGGGCCGGCCGGGTGGAGTTGTCGTCTCCGGCGGCGGCACGGTGATAGGGTGGCCCGGAGGCGGCGCGACGTAATAGGGGTCTCCGGCCTGAGTCCCGGACATGCTCTGGGCGGCCGGCAGGTCGAATTCGACGGTGATGCTATCGATCTGCTGCAGGCAGTCCGCGGCAGCCGCGGGGGCAATCCAGGCCGCCAATAGAAGCGGCACGAGTCGGGCGGTGTTCGGCATGGTCTATCCTCGGACGGCACATCGGCCGTGCTGCGCTGCCGGTTCCCCGCGCCATCGCGAGCGACCCGGCCCATCCACCGTCAGCATAGCGGGCGCCACGGCGTAGTCCAGCCTACAGCGCCGGGCGCGCCGCACGTTGTTCGCCGCTCACGTGCATCGAAACCTTGCTTTTGTGATAGCGGCGTGATTCTTTGGTTGCTGCAATCACGCACTCAGGGGAGTCCCTCAACTATGCCAGCAGCAAAGCCCACAAAATCGCCCGCAGCACCGACCGTTACCCTCAAGCATCTGGCGGCGTCGCTCGCCGAGGGTCACGAAGTCCCGAAGAAGCAGGCCGAGGCGATGCTGACCGATCTCGTCGGTCTCGTCGTCAAGAACCTGAAGAAGGGCAATCGGATTCGCATTGTTGGGCTGGGCATTCTTCAGGTGAGAAAGCGCGCTGCCCGGATGGGCCGCAACCCGGCAACCGGTGCGGCCATCAAGATCAAGGCCAGCAAGAAGGTCGCGTTCCGCGCGGCGAAGGAACTCAAGGAAGCGGTCTGACGATCGCTTTACGACGCACCATCATGAGCTGACGACTGCCGGCGGCGGGCCAATCCCCTCGATAGCGAGATTGGCCCGCTCGCTGGCGTCGGCCGCGACGAGCGGCCATCCGCCTCCGCAAAACCAGCCGAGCTGCGGCCTCGCCTGCCGGGCCACCGCGCGTGCGCCCGAGCGCTCCCATCTGGCCCGTCGTTGAACCCCCCTTCCTGCCGCTTATACTGTGGTGGATCGATCGCTGGGAGGAATGTCATGTCTGTGCGGGATCCTCGGGCCGAGGCGGTACTGCTGCCGGCGCGCGAATTGAAGGCGATGCTCCGGGACGGCGGCGAGCTCGCTCTCATCGATGTGCGCGAGGAGGGCGAATTCGGCAGGAATCATTTGCTGTTCGCCTGCAATCTGCCGCTCAGCCGCCTCGAGATGCGCATCGATGCGCTGGTACCGCGGCGCTCGACGCGGATGGTGCTATGCGATGCCGACGATGGTCTGGCGCAGCGCGCGGCGACGCGACTGATCAAGCTGGGCTATGGCAATCCCGCCATCCTCGCCGGCGGTGTCGCCGCCTGGCAAGCGCCCGGCTACGAGCTCTTCTCCGGGGTCAATGTGCCAAGCAAGGCCTTCGGCGAGTTCATCGAGCATCACGACGACACGCCGCGTCTCACCGCCGAGGAGATCAAGGCGGCGATCGATTCCGGTACCGACATGG
>DATAQP010000145.1:0-3416 GCA_036264595.1 Allostellaceae bacterium | reverse complement strand
TGCAGGACGAGTTCTACGTGCCGGCGCCCGACCAGCTCGGCATCCAATCGAGCGCCAACCGCCAGGGCCGCGGGGCCGTGCTCGACGCCGACCAGGCGGCGCGCGTCATCGAGCTCCTGCGCGAGGACGCGGCGCGCTGCTATCGCGACTATGCCTGGATGCTCAATGAGGACGACGCCGGAGAGCCGGTCGACCCGGGCCGCGCCGGCCTCGCACGCGAGCTCGCCCGCATCAATTTGACGCTCAACACCTATACCGAATGGTATTGGAAGACGGATCTCCACAACCTCATGCACTTCCTGCGCCTGCGCGCCGACGCCCATGCGCAATACGAGATCCGCGTCTATGCCGAAGCGATGCTCGATACGCTGCGGCGCTGGGTCCCGCACACCTATGCCGCCTTCATGGAGTATCAGATGGGCGCGGCGCACATCTCGGCGACCGGCCTCGCCGTGATCCGCCGCCTGCTTGCCGGCGAGGCGGTCGCGCAGGCCGATAGCGGCCTCGCGCCGCGCGAGTGGCGCGAGCTGATGGCGACGCTCGGCCGCGCCGAATCGTAGACGCGGTTGGCACGCGGCTAGGTCGCCGTCACGTGGTTGCGGAAGACGATCGGGTCGGCGATGTTGCGCATCGGCTCGATGCCGCCGCCGGTGCCGCGGATGGTCACGGTGCCGAAGCCGAGAATGCGGCCGATGATCGATTGGTCGACATCGACGCTTTCGACCTTCGACATGTTCATCTCCATCGTGTGGCGGCGAAACAGTCCTGATTTGAAGATGACGCGTCGGTTGGTGACGGCGAGCTCGGTGGTCCAGCGGCGGAGGAAGGCGGGAAGCCAGCTCGCTGCCGCCAGGACGAGGAGGGCGAGAGCGGCAATCTGCGGCACCGCTGCGAAATCGGCGGGAGCATAATTCGCACTGGCGAGCGCCGCGATGGCGAGCAGCAGCAGGAGGATGGAAGGCAGATAGACGCGCCAATGCGTTCGCGTCACATGGGTGACCGCCTCGCCAGGTTCGAGTATCCGGCTGACATAGCTCATGGCATCGTCCCGAGCGCCGAGGGGTATGGTGACGCGTTGGCGACGGCGCGACAACACAAATCGCCAACACAGAGCGCCTACCGATTGTTCCCGGCGAGGCTGCCGGGGATGTGCCTCCACGACCGGCCATATCATCCTCGATGCCGCCCGTTCACGCTGGCAATCCAGGAGAGTGAAATGAAAAGGTCAGTTCTCGGCGTCTCGGCCGGATTGGCATTGTTGGCCGCCGCCTTCGTCGGCTCGCAGTTTGTCGCCGACCGCGGTGCAGCGCAGGTCGCTACCGACAGCGCGCAATTGCTGCCGCAGCACCCGTTGCCCGGGCGCCACATCGAGGGGCGGCTCGCCTTCCTGCGCACCGAGCTCAAGATCACCGACGCCCAGGCGCCGCTCTGGGAGCCAGTGGCGGCGGCCTTGCGCGGCCGCGCCGCCAAGATGGATGCAGCGATCGCCGCCTTCCGCCAGGCGCGCAGCGACAGCACGCGGCCGGATCTGCCGGCCCAGCTCGAGGCGCGCATCCACGCCGGCGAGGCCCGCATCGAAAGCGACCGCGCCTTCCTCGCCGCCTTCCGGCCGCTCTACGCCGCGCTGAGCGACGAGCAGAAGACGACGGCCGACGAGCTCTTCGCTCGTCACCACCGGCGCTGAGGCGGCCTGGCGTCGTCGGGTTGCCGCACCGCCGGCCCGGCGTGATATGATGGCCGATGCGCTCGTTGCCGATGTCAGCTTCCCGCGGCCTCGCTTTTCTCGCCGGCCTCCTCGTCGCGGCGCCGGCTGCGACGCTGCCCGCTGCCCAGCCGCAGACATTGCGCCCAGAGACGCTGCGTTATGTTGCGACCTGGGCCGGCCTGCCAGCCGGTGAGGTTCACCTCCAGCTCGCCGAGGGGGCGGGGGCCTTCCGCGCGCAGATCGATATCAGCACTGTCGGATTGCCGCGCTGGCTGACCCGTTTTCGCGCGCGCGGCATCAGCGAGGGCGCGGTGCCGGTCGACGGGCTGGCGACGCCGACCCGTTACGACGCTGCCTATGATCTGCGCTCGCGCAAGGGCAAGCGGATCAGCATGCGCTTCGTCGGCAATGGCGGCGACAGCGTCGTCGAGCGCGGGCCGGAGGACAGCGCCGAGAAATATCTGCTGCCGCCGTCGCTGCTCACCGACGTCGTCGATCCGCTTGCCGCCCTGGCGCGGATGCGCGAGGCCTTGCGCAGCGGGTTGGCCGGGCGCGGTCATTTCACCATCCCGGTCTTCGACGGCAAAAGGCGCTTTGATGTCGAGGAGCACGCGGTCAGCCGCGAGACGCGGCGGATCGGCGGGCAGGCGCTGCGGGTGCTCCATCTCGCCTTGCTGCTCCATCCGATCGCCGGCTTCCGCGGCGATGACGGTGAGCCAAACCCGGATCCCAAGCCGCGCGGCCTCGATGTTCTCTTCAGCGACGACGGCAGCTTCACCCCGCTGCGCATGGAGGTGAGCGTCGCCTGGCTCACCATGGTGGTCGAGCTGGCCGAGCGCTGCGGGCCCTCCGCCCCCTGCAAGGTCGTCTTCGATTGAGTGGGCCCGGCCGAGGCGTCGGCTAGGGCAGGCAGCGGCGGATTCGATGTCCTGACCGGCCGACCGATTGGCTTTGGTGCCACGCGCTCCTATATTTGTGCCGCGGGGCGACAGCAGCGCGCTTCCCTCCCTGGCCCCCGGCTTCGATTGGTTCTATCCTGCCCATGATGTCTCTGCTCAGCGTTGAGCGGCCGCTCGCCGATGTCGGCCAGCGGTTCGCCATCTCATCGGAATTCCAGCCCGCCGGCGACCAGCCGCAGGCGATCGCCGCGCTCGTCGAGGGGATCGAGCGGCAGGAGCGCGACCAGGTGCTGCTCGGCGTCACCGGCTCGGGCAAGACCTTCACCATCACCCACCTCATCCAGAGCGTGCAGCGCCCGGCGCTCATCCTGGCTCCCAACAAGACGCTGGCGGCGCAGCTCTACGGCGAGATGAAGAGCTTCTTCCCCGACAACGCGGTGGAGTATTTCGTCTCGTATTACGACTACTACCAGCCCGAGGCGTATGTGCCGCGCTCGGACACCTATATCGAGAAGGAATCGTCGATCAACGAGCAGATCGACCGCATGCGCCATTCGGCGACGCGCGCCTTGCTCGAACGGCGCGACGTCGTCATCGTCGCCTCGGTGTCGTGCATCTACGGTATCGGCTCGGTCGAGACCTATTCGACGATGACGGTAACGCTGACCGCCGGCGCCGCGATCAGCCGCACCAGGCTGCTCGCCCAGCTCATCGAGCTGCAATACAAACGCAACGACATGAATTTCGTGCGCGGCACCTTCCGCGTGCGCGGTGACACGGTGGAGATATTCCCCGCCCATTACGAGGACCGC
>DATAQP010000128.1:0-3250 GCA_036264595.1 Allostellaceae bacterium | reverse complement strand
GTTCCCTTGGCTGTTCCCCGTCCTCGGCGCCGGCGCGGTGGCGCCGGGCGACAAGACTTCGATCGCGCCGGAGAGCTGACCGCCGGCCTCGATCTCGATCTGGGCGTAGCTGACCGTCGCGGCGACCTTGCCGGTCGAGCGGATGTGCAGGCGCTTTCGCGCGATCAGCGTGCCCTCGAAACGGCCGCGGATCTCGGCCTCGTCGATCGAGGCCGAGCCCTTGAAGAGGCCGCTTTCGGCGATGTCGATCTCGCGGCAATTGGCGAGGTTGGCCTGGACGCTGCCTTCGACGACGAGGCGGTCGCAGGAGGTGATCTCGCCCGAGAGGCCGATCTCGCGGCCGACGATGAGAGTGCGCTGCGCCGTCTCACTGCGGCGCGGCGCCTCCCCCGGCAGACCGGCATGCGCGGCGGTGGGCGACGACGTGCCGGGCGGGCGCTCGATGCCGGGGCGGGCAACCTCGCTGGGACGCGAGGGCAGGACCGGCGCTCCGCCCGGGGAAAGACCGCTTCCCTGCTGCCGCGTCGAAAAGCGTGAATTGTCGCTCGCCATCGCCTTCATCCCCTTCGCTGGTGCCCTCGCGCGACAGAACCCTGCGCATCTTTTAGGAAATGCAGTGGGGCAAAAAAGTGACATTTCACCGGGCCGGGGACAGGGCGCGCGCCATCGCGCCGGCGGCGTAAGAAACCGTTGATAACGCAACGAATACAGGAAGAAACGCCGGCGCAATCGAGCGGTCTCGATTGCGCATCACGCCGTGCCGCGAAGCGACGATTGCGCGATTACTCGCCGAAGCCGACCGCGCACTCCTCTTTTTCCGATTCCGAGTCGAGGCCTCACGATGACGAAACCGAAGACGAGTCGGCGCGCGGCGATTCGTGCCGCGACAGCAGCGTGCGCGGAGTCGGGCGCGACGGCGAGCCCTCACCCCTGTTCTCTCCCGCTCCCGCCGGCTCCTGCGGACCCGGCTGACGCGTCGGACGAAGCGACGCTTCGTCCGAGTGAGGGAGAGGGGGAAGAACATGCGGGAGAGGGGGAAGAAGAGGTGACGCCGGCGCGCAAGAAGCCCGGGCCGAAGCCGCGGGACTTCGCCGGACCGAGGCGGATGAACGGGCTGCCGGCGACCGATCCCGAGGTGATGCGTCAGCGGCAGGTGCGGCAGAACGATCTGCCGGCGCAGGCCGAGCCGGGCGCGGTGCGCGCCAAGGAGGAGATTGCGGCGCGGTTCACCGGGCGCAAGGAGGCGCCGCCGTGCAAGACCGCGCCGCAGGATCCGGCGCTCGATGCGCTGGCGCGCTATCGCCCCTACGCGAAGCAGAGCGAATTCCACGCAGCCGGCGCGATGCAGCGCGAGCGGCTCTTCATGGCCGGCAACCAGCTCGGCAAGACGACGGCCGGTGCGGCGGAGGTCGCCTTTCATGCGACCGGGCTTTATCCCGAATGGTGGCAGGGGCGGCGCTTCGCGGGGCCGACGGTCGGCTGGGCCTCGGGGATCACCGCCGAGACGACGCGCGACACGGTGCAGCGCCTGCTGCTCGGCCGGCCGCGTGGCGCCAATCGCGGCCTGGTACCCGACCGGCTGATCGAGAAAGTGGCGAGCGTCTATACCATGGCGGGGGCGACCGACACGGTGATGGTGCGCCATGCCAGCGGCGGACTCTCGGTGCTCGCCTTCAAATCCTATGAGAAGGGCCGCGCCAAATGGCAGGGCGAGAGTCTCGACTATGTCTGGTTCGACGAGGAGCCGCCGCAGGACGTCTATAGCGAGGGCCTGACCCGCATCTCGGCGACGTCGGGGATCGTCTTCATGACCTTCACCCCGCTGCTCGGCATGTCGGAGGTAGTGCGGCGGTTCCTGGCGGAGGCGTCCGCCGATCGCGCGGTGACGCGGATGACGATCGACGATGCCGAGCACATCGCGGCCGAGGAGCGCGCGCGCATCGTCGTCGGCTATCCGCCGCATGAGCGCGAGGCGCGGGCGCAGGGCTTGCCGCAACTGGGCTCGGGGCGGGTCTTCGCCCTGCCGGTCGCCGACATCGCGGTCGAGCCCTTCGCCATTCCGCGCCACTGGCCGCTGATCGGCGGGCTCGATTTCGGCTGGGACCATCCGACGGCGGCGGTCAAGCTCGCCTGGGACCGCGACGCCGATTGTCTCTACGTGACCAACTGCTATCGCCAGGCCGAGGCGACGCCGGTCATCCATGCCGCGGTGCTGCGCCAATGGGGCGGCGGGCTCGACTGGGCCTGGCCGGCAGACGGGCTCGCGCACGACAAGGGCTCGGGCGTGCGCCTCGCCGAGCTCTATCGCGCGCGCGGGCTGTGCCTGCTGCCGCGCCACGCGCAGTTCGAGGACGGCTCGGTCGGCGTCGAGGCCGGGGTGATGGAGATGCTGGAGCGCATGCAGAGCGGGCGCTGGAAGGTGTTCCGCAATCTCGAGGAATGGTTCGAGGAGTTCCGCCTCTATCACCGCAAGGACGGGCGGATCGTCAAGGAGGCCGACGATCTCCTCGCCGCCTCGCGCTACGCCATGATGATGCGGCGCTTCGCGGCGACGGCGGTGAACGAGAGCTGGAAGACGCCGCTCCGCTACGATTCGCGGTGGGTGGTGTGAAGGAGCCGTCAGCTCTCAGCTATCAGCCGTCAGCCAGACGTGTCCCTAAGCTGACGGCTGAGAGCTGATGGCTGACGGCTAAACTAAAGCTACTCCAACCGCGACGACGAGCAGGCTGATGATCGCCGCCAGGGTGACGGTGACCTGCTCCAGGCGGCTCCAGCGGTGCCAGTCGCGGCGGATATCGTGCATCGTTCCGGTCCTTCGGTTGCCTTCGATGCTCCCATCAGGGCGGGCAAGCGCGGTGAAGATCGGGCGAGGCTGTGTCGATGCGGTGAAAAAGAGTGGCCTTATTGGGGCAGAGCTCTCAGGCGGCGACGCTCGCCATGGTGGTTTCGGGCGCAAGCCGCTCGCGCGGGGCGGCACCGAGGAGGCCGATATCCCCGAGCCTGTGGCAGGGCACGAAGGGCGGCGCCTTCGCGGTGAAGAAATCGGCGTAGAGCTCGGGCAGGCGGCGCAGCGCCTCGTCGCGGCCGAGCGAGGCGAGGAGCGGCATGTGCTGGATGCCGTCGAGGGTGAAATGAGAGTCGCTCATGTCGGGGCTGATGCGGTGGACGTTCCGGGAGCCGATCAGCGTGTGGGCGGTGGCGATCGCCGAGGAGCTCTGCGCCTTCATGAAGACATCGGCGATGCGCGCCC
>DATAQP010000372.1:0-2587 GCA_036264595.1 Allostellaceae bacterium | reverse complement strand
TTTCGACCCCGCCGCCTTCGAGGTTCTGCGGGCGGAAAAATCGCTGAGCTTTGAGATTCTCGCCGCGGGCGGCGCCGAGGTGATGGCGGAGCAGGCTGCGTGCTACGACGCAATCGTCCTGCTGATGCCGCGCGTCACCGCACGGACGCTGGCGGGGGCGGGTCGCAGGCTGCGGATCGTCGCCCGTTTCGGCGTCGGTTACGACAATGTGGACACCGACGCCTGCACGCGCGCCGGGGTGGTCCTGACGATCACACCGGACGGCGTGCGCCGGCCGGTGGCGACGATCATCCTGACCTTCGTCCTGGCATTGTCGCACCGGCTCTTCGTCAAGGATCGCCTGACCAAGGCGGGGCGCTGGAACGAGCGCACCGACCATATGGGCGTCGGCCTCACTGGCAAGGTCTTCGGCTCGATCGGCTTCGGCAATATCGGCCGCGAGGCGTTCCGCCTGCTGCGCCCGCTCGACATGGTGCATATCGCCTGCGATCCGGTGGCGCGGCCCGAGGACGCGGCGGCGCTCGGCGTCCGCCTGGTGGATCTCGACACGCTGCTGCGCGAGGCCGATTTCGTCAGCGTCAACTGCCCGCTCTCGCCGGCGACCCGCCATCTCGTCGATGCCGCCGCGTTGGCCAAGATGAAGCCAACCGCCTTCCTCATCAACACGGCGCGCGGCCCGATCGTCGACGAGGCGGCGCTGACCGCCGCGCTCGCCGCACGGCGCATCGCCGGCGCCGCGCTCGACGTCTTCGATCAGGAGCCGACGCCCGCGGACAATCCGCTCCTGGCGCTCGACAACGTCATCACCACCCCGCATTCGCTGTGCTGGACCGACGAGTGTTTCCGGCGCATCGCTGAGGATGCCTTCAGCTCGGTCGTCGCGATGGCGCGCGGCGAGGTGCCGGTCAACGTGGTCAACCGTGCGGTGCTGGGCGATCCCGCCTTCGTCGCCGCGCTCGCGGCGCGCCGCAAGATCGTATGTGGAGACCAGTCATGAGTCGCAGGCGCATCGCCATCATCGGGCTCGGCATGGCCGTCGCACCGCATGCCAGGAGCCTTCTCGATCTTGCCGACCGGGTCGAGGTCGCCGCCGCCTTCAGCCGCTCGCCGGCGCGCACCGCCGCCTTCGCCAAAGAGTTCCCATTTCCGACGACCAACGATCTCGACGCCATCATCGCCGACACATCGATCACCGCCGTGCTCGTGCTGACGCCGCCCTGGACGCATCTCGATCTCGTGCGCCGCCTCGCCGGCGCGGGAAAGCACATCCTGCTCGAGAAGCCGGTCGAGGCGACCACGGCGCGGGCGATCGAGCTCGTCGATGCCTACCGCCGGGCCGGCGTGACCTTGGCGATGATGCTGCAGCACCGCTTTCGCCCCGCCTCGCGGGCGCTTGCCGATCTCTGCGCCGTGGGCGGGCTCGGCCATCTCGTCGCGGCCTCGGTGGCGATCCGCTGGTGGCGCCCGCAAAGCTATTATGACGAGCCCGGCCGCGGCACGCTGGCGCGTGACGGCGGCGGCGTGCTGCTGACCCAGGCCATCCACACGCTCGATCTCTTCCTCAGCCTGGTCGGCGCGGTCAGCGAGGTCGCCGCCTTCGCTGGAACGACCACGCTCCATCGCATGGAGACCGAGGACATCGTCGGTGCGGGCTTGCGCTTCGCCAATGGCGCGATCGGCACGCTCGACGCGACGACGGCGAGCTATCCCGGCTTTCCCGAGCGCATCGAGATCGTGGGAGGCAAGGCGACGGCGGTGCTCACCGGCGGCGCCCTCGAGCTCTTCTATCAGGATGGAAGGCGCGAGCGGGTCGGCGAGACGCAGGCGACCGGCGGCGGCGCCGACCCGATGGCCTTCAGCCACGAGGCGCATCGCGCCGCCATCGTCGATTTCCTCGACGCGATCGATGTCGGCCGCGCGCCGCTTGTCTCCGGCGCCGCGGCGCTCGCCGTTCATCGTCTTATCGACGCACTGCTGCGCTCGGCGCGCGAGCGGCGTGCCGTGGCGGTGGCGTCGTGAAGCGCTGGTCTGGGTACTGGTCTGGGTAGAAGGGAGTTCCCCATGTTTCCGCTCTTCGCCGATCTCGCCGACAAGGTCTTTCTCGTCACCGGCGCCTCGAGCGGCATCGGCGCCGCGCTGGCGCGCGCCCTCGGCGCGCAGCGCGCCCGCGTCGCCGTGCATTATTTCAGTGGCGAGGAGGGGGCTCGCGCCGTCATCGCCGATATCGAGGCGGCGGGCGGCCAGGCCGTCGCGCTGCGCCAGGATCTCTCGCAGATCGGCGCCGGCGAGCAGCTCGTCGCTACGGCGGTCGAGCATTTCGGCGGTCTCGATTGCCTGGTCAACAATGCCGGCAACGTCTTCAAGCGACTGCCGGTCGCCGAGCAGAGCGAGGCGTTCTTCGATGCGATGATCAACCTCAACGTGCGCGCTGTCGTCGCGGCGAGCCGTGCCGCCATCCCGCATCTGCGGCGTCAGGGCGGCGGCAGCATCATCAGCACCAGCTCGGTCGCCGCCCGCACCGGCGGCGGGCCCGGCGCCACGCTCTACGGCGCCAGCAAGGGCTTCGTTTCCACCTTCACCCGCGGCC
>DATAQP010000006.1:0-5791 GCA_036264595.1 Allostellaceae bacterium | reverse complement strand
CAATGAAGCTCGACATGCAGCTCTTCAAGCCCAAGGCGGTGTCGGTCCACTGGGAATCGATGTTCACCCGCTCGCTCTACCAGACGCCCGATATGATCGGGCAGCACGATCTCCTATGCGAGATCGCGCGGCTAGTCGAAGACGGTCTAATCCGCACCACGCTCGGCGAGACGATGGGCAAGATCGACGCGGCGACGCTGAGGAAGGCGCATGCGCTCATCGAGAGCGGCCGCGCCAAGGGCAAAGTAGTGCTGGCGGGGTTCTGAGAGAAGGTCTCTCCCAGCCGCCGTCATTGCGAGCGAAGCGAAGCAATCCATCTCGCAGCGGAGAGATGGATTGCTTCGTCGCTCCGCTCCTTGCGACGACGCGGTAGCGATGAGGGCGACGCGCGTCGCCCTCGCCTCGCTCAATTCTTCGTCTTGTCGACCAGCTTGTTGGCGGCAATCCACGGCATCATGGCGCGCAGCTTCTCTCCGACCTTCTCGATGTCGTGCTCGGCGGCTCTCCGGCGCATCGCCTTGAAGCTCGCCTGGCCGGCGGCGTTCTCGAGCACCCAGTCGCGGGCGAAGCGGCCGGACTGGATGTCGTCGAGGATGCGCTTCATCTCGGCTTTGGTCTCGGCCGTCACGATGCGCGAGCCGCGCGTGTAGTCGCCATACTCGGCGGTGTTCGAGATCGAGTAGCGCATGTTGGCGATGCCCCCCTCGTAGATGAGGTCGACGATCAGCTTGACCTCGTGCAGGCACTCGAAATAGGCCATCTCGGGCGCGTAGCCGGCCTCGACCAGCGTCTCGTAGCCGGCCTGGATGAGCGCGGTGAGGCCGCCGCACAAAACGGTCTGCTCGCCGAAGAGATCGGTCTCGCACTCTTCCTTGAAGCTCGTCTCGATGACGCCGGCGCGCCCGCCGCCGATCGCCGAGGCGTAGGAGAGGGCGATCTCAAGCGCATTGCCCGAGGGGTTCTGGTCGACCGCGACGAGGCTCGGCACGCCGCCGCCGCGCAAATATTCCGAGCGCACGGTGTGGCCGGGGCCCTTCGGCGCGATCATGAAGACGTCCATGTCGGGCCGCGCCTCGATCAGCTTGAAATGGATGTTGAGCCCGTGCGCGAAGGCGATCGCCGTGCCCGGCCGCATGTTCGGCTTGAGATCGTCGTTATAGAGCTTGGCCTGCAGCTCGTCGGGCGTCAGCACCATGACGATGTCGGCCCATTTCGCCGCCTCGGTCGGCGCCATCACCTTGAACTTGGCGTCCTCCGCCTTCTTGACCGAGGGCGAGCCCGGACGCAGCGCGACGACGACGTCTTTGACCCCGCTGTCGCGCAGATTCATCGCATGGGCGTGGCCTTGGCTGCCATAGCCGACGACGGCGACCTTCTTGGCCTTGATCAGGTTCACGTCGGCGTCGCGATCGTAATAAACACGCATGGTCCTGCTCCTTTGGAAAATCCCGGCGGCGGCTAGAAGCTCTTGCCGCCGCGCGCAATGGCGACGACGCCGGTGCGCGAGACGTCGACGAGGCCGAGCGGCTGCATGAGGTTGATGAAGGCGTTGAGCTTTTCCGTCGATCCGGTCATCTCGAAGACGAAGCTCTCGGTCGTCGAGTCGATGACGCGGGCGCGGAAGATATCCGCGAGGCGCAGACTTTCGATGCGCTTCTCGCCGGTGCCGGCGACCTTGATGAGGGCGAGCTCGCGCGCAACATGCGGCCCCTCGGCGGTGAGGTCGCGCACGGTATGGACCGGCACCAGCCGCGAGAGCTGCGCCTTGATCTGCTCGATGATCATCGGCGTGCCCGAGGTGACGACGGTAATGCGCGAGAGATTGTTCGCCGGATCAGTCTCGGCGACGGTCAGGCTCTCGATGTTGTAGCCGCGCCCGGAGAACAGGCCGATGACACGCGCCAGTACGCCGGGCTCGTTGTCGACGAGAACGGCGATCGTGTGCTGCTCGATGGCGGCGCTCACGGCGAAGGCACCGATGCGTATCCGCCGCTCACACCAGCACCATGCCCTCTTCCGAGACGGCGTTGCCCGCCTTGTCGGCCGGGCCGAGCAGCATCTCGTTATGTGCGGCGCCGGACGGGATCATCGGGAAGCAGTTTTCGAACTTGTCGACGCAGATATCGGCGATCACCGCCTTGTCGGTGGCGAGCATCTGGGCGATGACGTCGTCGACCTCGGAGACCTTGGTGGCGCGCAAGCCCACCGCGCCGAACGCCTCGGCCAGCTTGACGAAATCGGGCAGCGCCGCCGAGTAGCTTTCGGAATAGCGGCCGCCATGCAGCAGCTCCTGCCACTGGCGCACCATCCCCATGTACTCGTTGTTGAGGATGAAGACCTTGACCGGCAGGCGGTACTGGCAGAGCGTCGACATCTCCTGGATGTTCATCAGGATCGAGGCCTCGCCGGCGATGTCGATGACGAGCGCCTCGGGACGCGCGATCTGCACGCCCATCGCCGCCGGCAGGCCATAGCCCATCGTGCCGAGCCAGCCCGAGGTAATCCAGCGATAGGGCTCCTCGAACTTGAAGAATTGCGCCGCCCACATCTGGTGCTGGCCGACTTCGGTGGTGATGTAGGTGTCGCGGCCGCGCGTCGCCGCGTAGAGCCGCTCGAGCGCGTATTGCGGCTTGATGATGTCGCCGGTCTGCACGTAATGCAGGCAGTCGCGCTTGCGCCAGGTCGCGATCTGCTCCCACCACTTGGTAAGCGCAGCGCGGTCGCGTTTCGCCTTGTTCCGCTTCCAGGCGGCGATCAACGCCTCGAGCACGAGGGCGCAGTCGCCGACAATCGGCACGTCGACATGGACGTTCTTGTTGATCTGGCTGGGATCGATGTCGATATGGATCTTCTTCGAGCCGGGCGAGAAGGCGCTGAGCCGCCCGGTGACGCGATCGTCGAAGCGCGAGCCGACGGCGATCATGACATCGCAATCATGCATCGCGTGATTGGCCTCGAAAGTACCGTGCATGCCGAGCATGCCGAGGGAATGCGGATCGCTGGCCGGGAAGGCGCCGAGCCCCATCAAGGTCAGCGTGCAGGGGTAGTCGGTAAGGCGGACGAACTCGGCGAAAAGGGCGCAGGCACGCGGGCCCGAATTGATGATGCCGCCGCCGCCATAGATGATCGGCTTCTTAGCGCCGGCGATCAGCGCCGCCGCCTCGGCGATGCGCGCCGGGTCGGGCTGGGTCTGCGGCCGATAGGTCTTGTGCACGATGGTCTCCGGCGCCGTGTAGGTGCCGGGAGCGAAGAGGACGTCCTTGGGCAGATCGACGAGGACCGGGCCGGGTCGACCGCTGCGCGCGACGTAGAACGCCTCGTGCATGGTCCGCGCCAGCGCGTCGACATCCTTCACCAGGTAGTTATGCTTGGTGCAGGAGCGCGTGATGCCCGTCGTGTCGGCTTCCTGGAAGGCGTCGTTGCCGATGAGATGGGTCGGCACCTGACCGGTCAGGCAGACGATCGGGATCGAATCCATTAGCGCGTCGGTGAGGCCGGTGACGGCATTGGTCGCGCCCGGCCCCGAGGTCACCAGCACGACGCCGACCTTGCCCGTCGTCCGCGCGTAGCCTTCGGCGGCATGCACCGCCGCCTGCTCGTGGCGCACCAGGATATGACGCACCTGGTTCTGCTTGAAGAGAGCGTCGTAGATCGGCAATACGGCGCCGCCGGGATAGCCGAAAATGACATCGACGCCCTGGTCGGCCAGGGCCTTGATGACGATCTCCGCTCCGGCAAGCTGCTCGGCTGCCATGATTTCCTCCAACACCACGAGTCGCGCGCTCGGCTCTCTGGGAAAAACCCAGGCTTTCCGCCGAATTCAGCGCGGGGGCGCCAACGTAAAGGCGCGGTTACCGGTGGTCAACAAAAACTGACGAATAAATGAGAAGATTTCAGGCGGAATACTTTCCGAAAATTGCGCATCGATTGTAACATCTGCCGGCAGCTGATGACGGAACCACGTCACCTGACGCTTGGCGTAGCGCCGCGTCGCCTGCTGGCCGAGGCGGATAGCGTCGTCGAGCGGAAGGGCGCCGGCAAGATAGCGGGCGAGTTCGGGCACGCCGACCGCCTTCATCGCCGGCAGATCGGGCGAAAGGCCGCGCGCCAGCAGGGCGGCGACCTCGGTAAGCCCACCGGCGGCCACCATCGTCGCGAAACGCGCATCGCAGGCGGCATAGAGCACTGGCCGCGGCGGCATCAGCAGCAGCGTCGCTACGGAAGCGTAGCGCGGCCCTGCCGACTGGTCGCGCTGCCAGTCGCCGAGCGGCCGCCCGGTCGCTACGACCACCTCATAGGCGCGCAGCAGGCGCTGCGCGTCGCCGGCGACGAGCCGTGCCGCCCCGGCGGGATCGCGCGCGGCGAGGGCGGCATGGAAGCCGACGGCGCCGAGTTCGCGACGGAGGCGCCGCGCTTCGGCGCGGATGGCGGTCGGGATTGGCGGGATGTCGGCGAGTCCGTCGAGCAGAGCACGGAAATAGAGCCCGGTGCCGCCGACCAGGATGGGCAGGCTGCCGCGCGCGGTCGCCGCTGCGATCTCGTCTTCCGCCAAGGTGCGCCAGCGCGCCGCCGAGCAAGCATCTGCCGCGTCTAGTACGCCGTAGAGCCGATGCGGGACCCGCGCCGCCTCGGCCGGGCCGGGCCGGGCCGTCAGGATGGCGAGGTCGCGATAGACCTGCATGCTGTCGGCGTTGATCACCGTGCCGGAAAATCCCTCGGCCAGCGCCAGCGCCAACGCCGACTTGCCGCTCGCCGTCGGGCCGCCGATGAGGATGAGGGGTGGGCTCATGCGCGGGTTCTAACACAGCCGCGCTTGCCTTTCGCCGGAAGCTCACCGATAACCCCGGCGTGCCGGATGCCGTCCTCACCCTCATCGCCGCCCCCGTCACCGGCGACGCCGCCGCCGTATCTCTGGGCGATGTCGTCGCCGCGCTGCGCGAGACGCTGCTTGCGCTGGGCGCCCGCCTCGGCGAGGTCGACTGGCTCGCCGCCGATCGCGCCTGCGATATCTATTATGACGGTCTCGACACCGACCAGGCCGATGCCGGGGCGCGCCATCTCATGGCGACAGCGTTTCCCGACCTTGCCGCCGACATCGTCGTCCAGCCAAGCGCCGGCAGGCGCAAGGCGCTGCTCGTCGCCGACATGGAATCGACTGTTATCGAGAACGAGATGCTTGACGAGCTCGCCGATTTCCTCGGCCTGCGCGACGACATCTCCGAGATCACGCGCCAGGCGATGAACGGCGAGATCGATTTTGCCGCCGCGCTCACCGCCCGCGTCGCCCTGCTCGCCGGCATGGAGGCGACACGCCTCGCCGAGGCGGCAAGGCGCATCCGCATCACGCCGGGCGCCGCCGCGCTGGTCGCGACGATGCGCGCGCATGGCGCCTATGCGGCGCTGGTCTCCGGCGGCTTCACCGTCTTCACCACGCCGGTGCGCCAGGTGCTCGGTTTCGACGCCGTCATCGCCAACGAGCTCATCGTCGAGGATGGCCGGCTGACCGGCACGGTGCGCGACCCGATCGTCACACGTGAGACGAAGCTCGCGGCGCTCAAGAGCCTCGCCGCCGAGCGCGCGCTGCCGCTCGCCGCCAGCCTCGCCGTCGGCGACGGCGCCAACGACCTGCCGATGATCGAGGCGGCCGGGCTCGGCGTCGCCTTTCGCGCCAAGCCGGCCGTCGCCGCGCGGGCCCGCATCCGCATCGACCGCGGCGACCTCACCGCCCTCCTCTATGCTCAGGGCTATCGGGCCAGCGAAATCGTCGTGCCGTAAGCTCGTCTATTCGCTG
>DATAQP010000526.1:0-3395 GCA_036264595.1 Allostellaceae bacterium | reverse complement strand
GGGAATCCCCTACGTGCAACCCTTCCGATTCGCTTATTTATAGTCAGGCCCTTAGGCGACACCAACCCCCCTCACCCTCCCCGCTGCGCGGGTCCCCTCCCTCTCCCGCTCTCGCGGGGACCAACGGTCCCCGCTGCCGCGGCAGGCGTGGCGAAGCAACGCCGGGAGCGAGGGGGGAGGGGATCTCAAGTAGCGGTATTCTCTAACCCCGGCCGACTGCCTTGTCGAAATCCTCCATCAGCATCTTGGTCACGGCGCCGGGGGCAAAGCGGTATTGGTCAATCTCGCGCACCGGGGTGATCTCGGCCGCGGTGCCGGTGAGGAAGACCTCCTGCGCCTTGCTCAGCTCATCGGGCATGATGGCGCGCTCATGGACCTTGATCTGGCGGTTGCGGGCAAAGCCCATGACGGTGCGCCGGGTGATGCCGTCGAGGAAGCAATCCGGCGTCGGCGTATGCAGCTCGCCGTCGATGGCGAGGAAGACGTTGGCGCCGGTCGCCTCGGCGATCTGCCCGCGCCAATCCAGCATCAGCGCATCCTCATAGCCTTCCGCCTCGGCATCGTGCTTCGACAGCGTGCAGATCATGTAGAGACCGGCCGCCTTCGACTGGGTGGGCGCGGTATTCGGCGCCGGCCGCGCCCATTTGGCGAATTTCATGCGAATGCCCTTGAGCCGCGCCTCGGGCGAGAAATAGGACGGCCATTGCCAGCAGGCGATGGCGAGGTGGATCTTGCTCTGTTGCGCCGAGACGCCCATCTGCTCGGCGCCGCGCCAAGCGACCGGCCGGACATAGCCGTCGACGATCTTCATCGCCGAGACCGTCTGGTTGGTCGCGGCCTCGATCTGCTCGAGAGTGAAGGGGATCTCGAAGCCGAGGATCTTGGCCGAATCGAGGAGGCGCTGCGAGTGCTCGCGCAGCTTGAAGACCTTGGCGCCATAGACCCGCTCGCCCTCGAAGACGCAGCTCGCATAATGCAGCGCATGGCTGAGAACATGGATCTTCGCATCGCGCCACGGGGTCAGGGCGCCGTCGAACCAGATCATGCCGTCGCGATCGTCGAAGGGAATGATGGACATGGCGGGTTTCCTCAAATATCTCTGTTTTTCCGGACACGTTCGAATGTGTCGTGGGAAGCGGGCGTCTCGTAACATTCGATCAAAAATCAGTCAACATGTCTGACATAAAATCAGCGGCCAACCCTCTCTTCCTGCGCGAGGAAGAGCTGCGCCAGGGCATCGAGCTGCTCTTCTACGCGTATCGCGATTTCACCAGCGGGCCCGACGCCATCCTGGCGAGCTATGGCTTCGGCCGCGCCCACCATCGTGTCATTTATTTCGTCGGCCGGCATCCCGAAATGACGGTCACCGAGCTGCTCGGCATTCTCAAGATCACCAAGCAGAGCCTGAGCCGCGTGCTCAGCCAGCTCATCAAGCAGGGCTTCATCACCCAGCGCGCCGGCGAGCGCGACCGCCGCCAGCGCCTGCTCGGCCTGACGGAAAAGGGAGTGGAGCTCGAGCGGCAGCTCTCCGAGAATCAGCGGGCCCGCGTCGCCCGAGCCTATCGCGAGGCCGGCGCGCAGGCCGTCGAGGGTTTCCGCAAAGTCATGCTCGGGATCATCAGCAGCCCGGCCGACCGCGACCGGTTCGAGCGGCCCAGCCCGCTGGCGCGGCGACGCTGACACAAGACCGTCCGCGTGGCGGCCGACCCAGCCGATTTCGCGCTCCGGCGGTGAATGAAAGCTTGGTCGGAGTGACAGGATTCGAACCTACGACCCCCGCCTCCCGAAAGCGGTGCTCTACCAGGCTGAGCTACACTCCGATGCCAAGCGCGGGGAGCTATAGCGCCAACGCCGACCGCCTGCAACCGCTATCGCGCGGCGCCGGCCGCACCGGGTCAAGACACGCGCTCAGTAGCCGCGCGCGAGGCAGAAATCGACGGCTTCGATGAGGGCGCGTTTCTCCGCGCAATCGGCGAAGGCGGCGAGGGCGGCACGCGCCTGGGTCCCATAGTAGCGGGCGCGGTCGAGCGTCTCGCGCAGGGCGCCATGCTTGTGCAAGAGGGCGATGGCGCGATCGAGATCGTCCTCGCCCTGCTCGCTCTCCTCCAGCGTGCGGCGCCAGAAGCGGCGTTCCTGCTCGTCGCCCCGCTTGAAGGCGAGGACGATCGGCAGGGTGATCTTGCCATCCCGGAAATCGTCGCCCACCGTCTTGCCGAGCTCGGCCTGGCGAGCCGAGTAGTCGAGCATGTCGTCGACCAGCTGGAAGGCGATGCCGAGATTGAGGCCGAAGGCGGTGAGCGCCGCCTCCTCCGCCTCCGGGCGTCCGGCGATGACCGCGCCGATCTGGCTCGCCGCGGCGAAGAGCTGCGCCGTCTTGGCGCGGATGACGGCGAGATAGGCGGCCTCGTCGGTCGCCGTGTCGTTCGAGGTGACGAGTTGCAGCACCTCGCCCTCGGCGATGACGGCCGAGGCGTGGCTGAGGATGCCGAGCACCTTAAGGGAGCCGTCCTCGACCATCAGCTGGAAGGCGCGGCTGAATAGGAAATCGCCGGCCAGCACCGAGGGCTTGTTGCCCCAGACGGCATTGGCGGTGGCGAGGCCGCGCCGGAGGTCGCTGGCATCGACGACGTCGTCATGCAGCAAGGTCGCGGTGTGGATGAACTCGACGGCGGCGGCCAAGGTGACATGCCGGTCGTCCGCCTCGGCGCCGCTGCCGCGATAGCCGCAGAGCCGCGCGGAAGCCAGGGTGAGCATCGGCCGCAGTCGCTTGCCGCCGGCTGCGATGATATGGCCGGCGAGCTGCGGGATGAGGGCGACGGGACTCTGCATGCGCTCGAGGATGAGCGCGTTGACGCGGGCGAGATCGCCGCGCAGCAACTCGCTCAGCCGGTTGAGGCTCGCCGTCGGCTTTCTCGCATCCTCCTGCATCTCGGCAACAAGCGTCACGCAACAACTCCCGCTCGTGTTGTGGCGCCAACGCTTGATCTCCGATCACGTGCTGGCGCCACAACACATCCATTTGGTTTTGCTCGTGCTCCGGCCTGACGGTTGGGGACCAACTATCAGAGTCGGAACACTTGCGGCCGCAGCGATCGCCGGCTTCAACGGCCCGCCGATCGCGCTTTCGCGGCCGACCACTTGACGGGTCGCCGGACCACAGCGAGCATAGAAGCCTCGTCCCGGCGGTCAAGCCCACGCCTTTGTGATCGCAGTTTACCGCAGATGCCTGGTGTCATGAAGGAACTCGTCCGTACGAACGATGCCGTGAGGCTGTCCTGGCTCCAGGCGGTGCTCGCCGAGGCCGATATCGAGGTCATCGTCCTCGACCTCCACACCAGCAGCGTCGAGGGCAGTATCGGCGCCATTCCGCGCCGCCTGATGGTTGCCGACGCCGA
>DATAQP010000523.1:0-1993 GCA_036264595.1 Allostellaceae bacterium | reverse complement strand
ACGGTGCGGCCGGCAGATGCTCAGCATGGCCGGGCAGGTGGACCTTGCGATAACGTCCGATCAGCTTGCCGTCCGGCGCGACGAGGATGGCGGTGTTGTAGCGCCGCGTCTTGCCTTGCTCCTCGGTCAGCTCGGCATAGCCGAGATAGAAGCCGATGCCGAGCTCGGCCGTGGTTTCGAAGAGCGGCCGCGTCGCCTCATTCGGCATCTCCCGCTCGAAGAAGGCGTCGATCTCAGTCTGGTCTGTCATCCACCAACGCGGGAAGAACGTGGTGAGGGCAAGCTCGGGGAAGACGACGAGCCGAGCCCCCGCCGCATGCGCCTGGCGCAGCAGCGCGACCAGCCGCTTGACGACGCTCGCCCGCGTATCGCCGCGATGCACCGGGCCGAGCTGCGCCGCCGCCACCGTCAGGATCCTCGTCATGAATGCACCTTTGCGATTGTCGCAACGTTTCCGGTGTAGCAAGCAAACCATGCCGCCGCCACATCCTTCGACTTCGCTCAGGATGAGGTGAGATGTAGATGGAGAGCGCCCCTGATCCAGAGCGAAGTGAAGGATATGGTCCAGAACCGCCGCCGCCTGCTAAGTTGCCGCCGCGCATCAGAAAGGGACCTGCCATGACCGGGAACCGCAGCGACGTCGAGACCCATTACACGCGCTCGGTGATCGGCGAGACGATCCTCGCGGCGCTCGCCGTCGCCGGCAAGGATATCGAGCATCTGACGACCGACGATCTCGCGCCGGTCGACGAGTTCCATTCGCGCCGCCGTCTCGCCACCGTCGAGCTCGCCGCGCTGCTGGCGCCGAGCGCGCGCGACCACGTGCTCGATGTCGGCAGCGGCATCGGCGGCCCGTCGCGCTATCTCGCCGCCACCTTCGGCTGCTGCGTCACCGGTCTCGACCTTACCGCCGAGTTCTGCCGCGTCGCCGCCGATCTGGCGCGCCGCACCGGGCTCGATTCGCGCGTCGACTATCGCCAGGGCGACGCGACGGCGATGCCCTTCGCCGCCGCCAGCTTCGATCTCGCTTGGCTGCAGAACGCCGCGATGAACATCGCCGCGCGCGACCGACTCTATGGCCAGATACATCGTGTGCTGAGGCCCAAGGGCCGTTTCGCCCTGCAGGACGTCACCGCCGGTCCTGGCGGCGCGCCGCATTACCCGGTGCCGTGGGCGCGCGAGCCCAGCATCAGCTTCCTCGTCCCGCCGGAAGAGACTCGCGCCCAGCTCGAGGCTGCCGGATTCCGCATCCTCGTCTGGCAGGACAAGACCGACATCGCCATCGCCGAGGGGCGGGCCGAACGCGCCAAGGCGAAGGAGAATCCTGCCCCGCCGCCGGCGCTCGGCATCCAGCTCATCCTCGGCGCCGATTTCGCCGCGATGATGAAGAATTCGGTGCGCAACCTCGAGGAGCGCCGCATCGGCCTCATCAATGCCGTCGTCGAGCGCGTCGACTAGCCGGAAGAGCCACCCATGGCCGAGAGCATCATCGTCATCAATCCGAACTCGACATCCGCGGTCACCGCCGCGATGGACGAGGGGCTGGCGCCACTGCGCATCGCCGGCGGGCCGGCAATCGAGTGCCTGACCTTGGCAGAGGGTCCGCCGGGGATCGAGAGCCAGAGCGACGCCGACAGCGTCATCGAGCCGCTCTGCCGCACCATCCGCGCGCGCGACAACGATGCATCAGCCTTCGTCGTCGCCTGCTTCAGCGATCCCGGCCTCTACAGCGCCCGCGAGGCGACGAAGAAACCCGTTCTCGGCATCGCCGAATGCGGCATCCTCACGGCGCTCACGCTGGGCCAGCGTTTCGGCATCATCGCCATCCTCGCCAAATCGGTGCCGCGCCATCTGCGCTATGTCGGGGCGCTCGGTCTGACCGCGCGCCTCGCCGGCGATCTGCCGATTGGACTCGGCGTCACCGCGCTGGCGCAGGAGGACGTGACGCTGAAGCGCATGATCGAGACCGGCACGCGGCTGCGCGATGACAAGG
>DATAQP010000516.1:0-6924 GCA_036264595.1 Allostellaceae bacterium | reverse complement strand
ACGCGGTCGGTCCCCACCGGATGCGCGTTGGTCTCGTTCGGCACGCCATGCGTCGCCCAGCGCGTATGGCCGATGCCGATCCTGCCCTCGCCCGGATGCTCGGCGAGACGGGCGACGAGATTATCGAGCTTGCCCTCGGCGCGGCGGCGCTCGATGCGACCGCCGATCAGCGTCGCGATCCCCGCCGAATCGTAGCCGCGATACTCGAGCCGGCGCAGCGCGTCGATGAGGAGCGGCGCCACCTCGCCCTTGCCGATGATTCCGATGATGCCGCACATCAGCCGTGCCCCTTCTGCTGTCTCGCCCGCTTCTCGGCCGCCTTCATCTTGCGGATGAGCTTGGCGCGGCCGGGCTTGTCGACCTGCTGTGCGCGCCCGATCGCCAGCGCGTCGTCGCCGACATCGCTGGTGATCGCGCTGCCCGCCGCGATATAGGCGCCGGCACCGATCGTGATCGGCGCGACCAGCACGGTGTTGGAGCCTATGAAGGCGCCCTCGCCGATGCGCGTCAGCGTCTTGCTGAATCCGTCATAGTTGCAAGTGATCGTGCCGGCGCCGATATTCGCCCCCGCGCCGATCTCGGCATCGCCGATATAGCTGAGATGATTGGCCTTGGCGCCGCTTCCGATCGTCGCCTGCTTGACCTCGACGAAATTGCCGATATGCGCGTCGGCGCCGATGACGGCGCCCGGGCGCAACCGGGCGAACGGGCCGACGATCGCGCCGCTCGCCATCCGCGCGCCGGCAATGTCGCAGAAGGCGCGGATCTCGACCTTGTCGGCGACGACGACGCCGGGGCCGAAATTGACGAAGGGCCCGATCGTGACGTCGCGCCCGAGCACGGTATCGATGTTGAAATAGACCGTGTCGGGATCGATCAGAGTGGCGCCGCCCGCCATCGCCGCCTCGCGCAGCCGGCGCTGCATCACCATCTCGGCGGCGGCGAGATCGGCACGCGAATTGATGCCGAGAAGCTCGTCGAGCGGCGCCTCGAGGGCGCGGCACGGCAGGGCGCGCTCGCGGGCAATCGCGACGATGTCGGTCAGATAGTATTCGCCCTTGGCATTGTCGGTGCCGATCGCGGCGAGCAGCGCGGCGAGATGCTTCGCGTCGATCGCCATCACGCCGGAATTGCACAGGCCGATCGCGCGCTGCGCGGGGGTCGCGTCCTTGGCCTCGACGATCGCCTCGAGAATGCCGTTCTCGTCGCAGACCAGCCGGCCATAGGCAGCCGGATCGGCGGGGCGCATGCCGAGAACGACGACCGCAGCCGCCGGGGCCCGGCGACGCTCGGCGATGAGGGCGGCGAGGGTCGGCGCCGTCAGCAGCGGCGTGTCGCCGAACAGCACGAGGACATCGTCGAGCGTGTCCGCGTCGAGCAGATCCTGCAGTTCCGGCAGGGCGGCGAGCGCCGCGTGGCCGGTGCCGAGCGGCTGCGGCTGGATGGCGATCAAGGCGCCGGCAGCCTCCGCCGCGACGTCATCCATCCCCGGCGCCAGCACGACGATCGTGCGCGCCGGCGCCAGCGGCGCCACCGATTCCAGAACATGACGAAGCATCGTCCGACCGGCGATGCGATGCATCACTTTCGGCAGATCGGATTTCATCCGCGTGCCCTTGCCGGCGGCGAGGATGATCGCGGCGGTTTGCGGTGAACTCATGGTGCTCCGAGCAGTACTCTTGTTGCCGCCCGTCTTGCTTGGGGCGCGAGACCGTGGCATACGCCACAAGCTCGGCCAAATCAAAGATTGTTAAAAAGCATGAAGCAAAACGCGGTGGTTTTCGACCTCGACGGCACGCTGGTCGACAGCCTTCCCGATCTCGCCGCGGCGCTCGCCGTCACGCTCGGCGAGATCGGCGCGCCGGCGTTGTCGCGCGAGGCGGTGCGCGGCATGATCGGCGACGGCACCACTGCGCTGGTCGCGCGCGCCCTCGCCGCCCGCAATCTTCCGGCGACGCTGCTCGGCGAGCGCCTGACGCGGTTCCTGGCGCTCTACGAAGCGGCGCCGGCGACGCTCTCGCGGCCCTATCCCGGCGTGCGCGAAACGCTGCACGCACTGCAGGATGAGGGGCGCCGCCTTGCCATCTGCACGAACAAGCCACAGCGCGCGACGCTGGCGGTGCTGCGCGGCCTCGATCTCGAGGATTTCTTTGCCGCGATCGTCGGCGGCGACGTGTTGGCAGTGAAGAAGCCCGACCCCGCTCACCTCCTCGCCGCGCTCGACAGGCTCGGTGCGGCGCCGGGCGATGCGATCATGATCGGCGATAACGAGCACGATGTCGCCATGGCGAAAGCAGCCGGCGTGCCGGTCATTCTCGTCCGCTACGGCTACCACCGGGTGCCGCTGGCGACGCTGGCCGCGGATATCCAGATCGACGCGTTCGACGCGCTGCCGCAGGCCATCGTGCAGCTCGAGGCGGCAACACCATCTGCCCTACAGCGCTGAAGATAGTGAGGGCGCCTGGCGAGATGCGGCGTTATCCTACAGCCGCTACGCCCTGGAATGTTCCATGAGTAGAGCCTTGCCCTTCGCCGCCGTCGGTCGTCGACGCCGTGCAGCACGATCACCTGCGCGCCAGCCTGGTCAACGCGGTGATCCGCTGGGCCGGTGCTCGAGACCGCCTATATCGGCATCGCTTCGTGGCCGTTCCTAGCGTCCCGGCGCGACGCAGCTGCCGTGGCCGGCATCGTGGAATTGCGACGTGCCGGCCGGCAGGTAGTCCCAGTCATCATCCGTCTCGTGGAGCGTCAGCTTGAGGATCCCCCAGCTGTCCGCCTCGCGTATCTCGCGCCCGCGCACGTCGAAGATGGCGGGGTGGAGCTGGGCGCCGCCGGTGCCGACGACGAAGAAGCGGACGCCGCGCCGCGGCTCGACCTCGCCGGTGACATTCATCGCCGCGAAGCGCTGTTAGTGATGATCGTGACCGGTGAGCGCCAGGCTGACCCGCCCTTCATAGAGCGTGCGGAGCAGCGGCGTCAGGCGGCCGGTGGCGCCATGGAAGCCCGAGCTGTAGATCGTGTGGTGGAAGAAGGCGAGCTTGCAGCGCGCCGCGCTGGCGCGCAGATCCTCGGCGAGCCAGCGTCGCTGCGCCGCCTCCTCCGCGCCAGGCAGGTTGCTGTTGAGCGCGACGAGATGCCGGGCGCCGAGATCGAAGCTGTAATAGCCGCGCGGCGATCCGGCGCGGGCACCCCACCAGGCGTAATAGGGTCGCCCATGATCGCTGGCATAGTCGCGATTGCCGGGCACCGGATAGGTGCGGTCCTTGAAACGGCCCCAGCTCGGCGCGTAGCAGGCGGCAAGATCCTTCGCCCGGCCGGTCGGATAGACGAGGTCGCCGATCGCCAGTATGGCGCCCGCCTCGCGCTCGAGGAGCGCGGCGGTGAGCAGCCGCCCGTCGAGCGCGCAATCGGCGATGTCGCCGGCAGCCAGGACAACCGGATCGTCCGCCGCGCCGACCGGTGCGGCGAGCAGCGTGGCGGCGAAGAAAATGGCGATGAAGCGGCGCACCCTGCCCCCCGATCCGAATCTGCCCGCGCTGCGCCGAACCGGGCGGCGCGCCGTCGCAGGGTCGCCACGACTTGACAGCGGCGTGGCCAGTTCTCTAAATGCGCGCTCCCCGCGGCTGGTCGGCCGGCGGAGGACCAGATGGGGCGCGTAGCTCAGCGGGAGAGCACTCCCTTCACACGGGAGGGGTCACAGGTTCAATCCCTGTCGCGCCCACCATCCGAAAATCCGCGACGACGGCAGCTATTTCTCGGCGCGCGCGATGTCGCAATGCGCCGTGTTGAAGGGCAGCGTTTGGCGATCGGGAATGTCGAGCGTATCGCTGCGATGCGGCGGCAGGCGGGAGGTCGTGCCGGTGCCCGTTCCCGCCTTCGTGGTTCCCATGAAGAACGTGCAGCTGACATCGATGTCGAGAGTCTCGTTGCTTTTGTTGGTCACCAAGACGACCACCCGCCCCTTCTCGTCCTTGAGGTACACCCGCTGGGTATCGGCGCTAACGCGATCGATATAGCTCTCCGCCGCCGCCGCTGCCGCGCCGATCAGCGACAGGCTCACCGCACATGCCAGGAGCGCGCAGGCCAGGGACGACAACTTCATCGCCGCCTCACAGAAAAGCTCGTTACCATCCTAGGAGACACGCGGCGCATAGTCCCGTCAAGCCGAACGGCAAGGCGGCGACAACGGCTCGGGCCGCGGCGCATTCCCGCATTAAATTCCCGTCATGTTCGGCATGGCGGAGGCACTCCTCTCGTATCTCTCAGTGAGCGCATGACGTGCTCGAAGGAGAAAGAGATGACCCGTCGCCTGAAGCTCGCCTTGATCGCGCTGCCCCTGCTCACCGGATGGCTCGGCGGCTGCACGGTCATCCTTGACGATCACGATCACCATCCGCATTACGGCTATTGGCGCTGAAGCCCGCCGCCCTGCGGCCATCTTGACCGGGTGGCAGCGCGCGAAGAGGCGCGCTATCCTGCGCCAGGCCTTAGCCGAAGGGCGTACCCTGTGTCAGAGCAAGTCGATTGGGAGATTCCCGCCCAGCTGCAGCCCAATCCGCGTGATTGCGCCTTCGATCTCGAGCGTGCGCTGCTCTCGGTCGTCGGCTTGCGCGCGAGCGTGCCGGACGATGCCTTCACCGCGTCGATCCTCGGCACCGAGCGCGCCGGCTCGGGCGTCGTCATCCGCGAGGACGGGCTTGTCCTCACCGTCGGCTATCTCATCACCGAAGCCGAGACGCTGTGGCTGAGCTCGGGCGACGGACGGGCGACGCAGGGCCATGTCGTCGCATTCGATCAGGAGACCGGCCTCGGTCTGGTTCAGGCGCTCGGCCGGCTCGACCTGCCGGCGCTCGAGCTCGGCGACGCCAGCAGCCTACGCATCGAGGATCCGACGATCGTCGCTGCCGGCGGCGGGCGGCGTCACGCGATCAAGTCGCTGGTCGTGGCGCGCCAGGAATTCGCCGGCTATTGGGAATACCTGCTGGAGAGCGCGATCTTCACCGCCCCCGCCCATCCGTTCTGGGGCGGCAGCGCGCTGATCGGCCGCGACGGCACGCTGATGGGAATCGCCTCGCTGCATGTCCAGCAATCGGTTCCGCAGCCGGCGGTGCCGCAGCGCGCCGCGCGCGACGTCAATATGATCGTGCCGATCGATCTGCTGCCGCCGATCCTCGACGACCTCCTGACCTATGGAAGGCCCAATCGGCCGGCACGCCCCTGGCTCGGCCTCTACGCCGCCGAGAACAACGAGCGCATCGTCGTCGCCGGCATCGCCGCGAAGGGCCCGGCGCACGAGGCCGATATCCATCCCGGCGACGCCATTCTCGCCGTCAACGGCGGGGGCATCGTGGATCTCGCCGGGCTGTGGCGGCGCGTCTGGGCCTCTGGCGAAGCCGGCGCCGAGATCTCCATTCGCCTGTTGCGCGATGGCAAGATGCTGACCGCCCGGATCCACTCGGCCGACCGGGCGAGCTATCTGAAGACGCCGCGCGTCCACTGAGCGAATTGCCGCCGGCCGAAATCGGCGAAGTAACCTTCGCCGAATACTTGATCCTGCCGCACGGGCAGGAAGAGAAAATCGTTAAAAATGGTTAAAAATCTCTTTCTTCCCCGACTCCGACGATGTTATAAAATATGCCAACTGTTCAGCGTGTCTTGCTGCTGAAGGGTCGGGGGAGATGGTTGCAGACGAGTACGACGAGGTTACCTACGCGAAAATCCTGGCCGCCGCGAAGGAAATCCGGGCGATGGCGCGGCATCGGCCAGCCCAGGCGGCCGCCATGTTCGCCCAGGCCCATCATCTCTTCGAGCTGGCGGAGCAGATCAGAAACGATTGGTTGAGACATCGCGGCCCGCAGCCTGGCGAGCGGCCGGGGATGCTCGAGCGGGACTCGGCGGCGGAAACCGGAAGCGGCCCGGGCAGCGGTTACGATCGCGTTCGCATCGTCCACTCGCCCGAGTAGTGCGCTTCATCGAGGGGGCGGCGCGTCGCCGGCCCGCGACAGCGCCGACCGCCCGACCCAGCCGAGCGCTACGACGCCGCCGGCAATCAGGATCCAGCCCCACCACGGAATAGCGAATATCCGTGAGCCGAGCACGACGCTCAGCACGGTCAGCGGCAGAATGCCGAGCGCGGTGGTCCACAGGAAATCCCACCACCCTGCCCCGGCGAGCCCGGCGGCGAAATTCACCAGGTTGAACGAGACGACCGGGATGAGGCGGAGCAGCAGAAGCGAGCCCGGCCGCACCGTCCAGCGCTCGATGGCGGCGCGGCGCTCCTCCGCAACGAAGCGACAGATGACGGGCCGGCCGAGCCAGCGCGCGGTGGCAAAGGCGGACACCGCCCCGAGCATCGCCCCCGACCAGGTGACGACGATGCCCCAGAACGGACCGAAGAGCATGCCGTTGGCGACGGCGATGATTTCGGCAGGAACCGGCACGAAGGAATGCAACACCATGAGCGCCATCGAGCCGAGAGCGCTCCACATGCCCCAGGCCCGGACGAAGGCGTCGACCTGCGCCGGCGTCAGCTCGAGCAGGCAGGCCTGAAGCCGATGCCGCTCAGCACCGCCCACAGCAGCAGTGCGGCGATGACAAGGAGAGCGAGCGCCCCTGCCGGTCGCAGCGCGGTACCGGTCACGCCGGAATCCCCCGCTCGATCCCCGGCTCGATCAGCGCCGCATCGTCGTTGCGCACGTTGTTGACGCGGCGATCGACCGGGACATAGCGCAGCAGATCCTCCGGCGCCGGGCGCAGAAGAGGGAGCAGCGCCGCCGGCACAGCGGCGGGGTCGAGCCAGGCGGCGCGATCCGCAGGCGCCAGGATGACCGGCATGCGGTGATGAAGCGGCGTCAGCCAGGCATTGGCGTCGGTGGTCACGATGGTGAAGCTGTCGACATAGGGGGTCTTACCGCCGGCCTCGCC
>DATAQP010000514.1:0-2094 GCA_036264595.1 Allostellaceae bacterium | reverse complement strand
GCTCATCCGCGCCGAACTGCTTGGCTGCCAGCATCGGCACGACGAGCAGGCAATTCTTCAGCCATTGATGGACGCGGATCGCCTTGAGATAGGTCCGCAGGGCAGGAAGCCGTGCCGGCTTGCGGACGCCGCCGGCGAAATCCCCCCTCCCGAGATAGTCGAAGCCGCCGTCGCCGAAGGCCTGGGAGAACGCCGCGCCGTGCGCGCGCCTCGAAAGATGGGTCGTGCCGTCGGAGCAGAACACGCCGTCGAACAGGCCGAAATGGCTCGCGACCGCCTCCACCACGCGGCGGTCGGCCGCCGACGCGAGATAGATCCGGCGGCCGCGAGCCCTCTCGCTGGCGACCAGCGAGAGCAGGTCCTCGTTCCACGGCAGGAGGGTCAGGTCAGGCGTCGTCTCGCCGGCAATCTGGGCCTTGAATGCCGCCGGGCCGCGCGACAGGGTCGCGAGTGCCGCCAGCGCACGAAGCGGCTGCGCACCCAGCAGCGAGAAGAATGATTCGACCGCAGCATTCGATTTCAGCAGCACGCCATCGAGCTCGACAATCAAAGCCGGCTCGGCCGCGGCGGCCTCTCGCGCGACGTCATCCGCCACGAGAGGCGAAACGGGAATGGACCTTGCCTCGCTTACCGCTTCTCCGCTATCGTTCGGCAGGGCATGACGCGAAGGCACCGACCAATATTTTCGGAGATCGGCTGAGCCGTCCGCACTGATCAAATCCCGGGGGACGACATCGAGGGAAGGTTCTTGCGCGTGAGCCATTGTGCCTCCAGCGCGCGGACTGTCGCACCCTTAGTGACAGGGGGCTTGAATCAAAGAAGTGGCCGCAAAAAGCGGCAGAAAACGACGCTGGAGCGGTCCGAAACGTTAGGCGAGAGGCGGGCCGGCAGCGAGTTCATGGTGCCGCCATACCGCGTCGCAGCATGCCGACTCGGCCGCTCGCAGCGCCATTAGCCGGCGCGTCCGATACCCAACTCCGTCGTGTCGTTCGTTCAATTCGCGGTGGACAGGATGTCGGCGAGGAGCGCCGGCGACGATTTGCCGGCGCTCGACCTCACTCCCGGGCCGTTGCCAGACGCAGACCGAGCCCGATCATGATGCTGCCGCCGACAAGGCGGGCGATGCGTGGGGCCGCGCGGGTGCGGCGCAGGCGCGACAGCAGCGCGGCGGTGAGCAGCACGGCGACGAGATCGGCTGCCGAGATGGCGATGTTGACGACGATGCCGAGGACGAGGAATTGGAGCGGCAGCGGCGCGGCCGCCGCGGGGTCGACGAATTGCGGCAGGAAGGCGAGATAGAAGAGCGCCGTCTTCGGGTTGAAGGCCTCGACGGCGACGCTCTCGACGAAGGCGCGGCGCGGCGATTTCCCGGCCACAATCGGCAGCGCGTCCGCGGCGATGCCGCCGCGCATGATGCCGATGCCGAGAACGCCGAGATAGAGCGCGCCGGCCAGCTTGACGGCGGCATAGAGGAGCGGGACGAGCTGGAAGAGCGCGGCAAGGCCGAGCGCGGCGGCGGCGACATGGAGATAGCCGCCGAGATGGATGCCGAGCGCCGCCATCAGCCCGCCGAGCCGTCCGCGCGCCAGGGTCTGCGCCGCCGTATAGAGAATCTCCGGCCCGGGGATGACGGCGAAGATCAGCGTCGCCACCAGGAAGGCGAGAAGGTGGTCGGTCGACGGCATGGCGATCCTCTCATGTAGGGCGGAATGCGCTTTTTTGCTTTTCCGCCCTACGGTTTGACCAGCGTGCGGGCGACCGCGTCGCGCCAGCCGGCATAGCGCTCGGCGCGCTCGTCGGCGCCCATCTGCGGCACGAAGCGGCGCTCGCGCCGCCAGTGGAGCGCCAGCGCGTCGGTCGAGGTGTAGAGGCCGGTGGCGAGGCCGGCGAGGTAGGCGGCGCCGAGCGACGTCGTCTCGGTCACCACCGGGCGCTCGACGACGATCCCGGTCATGTCGGCGAGGAATTGCATCGCCCAGTCGCTCGCCACCATGCCGCCATCGACGCGCAAGGTGGCGGCGCGCGACGCCCCGTCGGCCGCCATCGCCTCGAGCAGGTCGCGGGTCTGGAAGGCGGCGGCTTCGAGCGCTGCGC
>DATAQP010000510.1:0-5595 GCA_036264595.1 Allostellaceae bacterium | reverse complement strand
CCTCATCCTGCCCGCCCTCGTTCTCATCAGCCGCGAGATCACAGGGCCGATCCTGCTGCTGCGCAGCTCGATGCTTGAGATCAAGGGCAGCGATTTCGTCGAGATCCTGCGCGCCAAGGGGCTGCGCGAGCGGCACATCGTCACCCATGCGACGCGCAACGCCCTCCTGCCGCTCGTCACCTATATCGCGGTGATGACCGGGCTGCTCTTCCAGGGCCAGGTGCTGCTCGAGATCATCTTCGCCTGGCCCGGCCTCGGCCGCGAGATGGTGACAGCGCTCAACGATCTCGACTACCCGGTGGCGCAGGCCGCGCTCTACCTCATGGCGCTCGTCATCCTGGCGATGAACTTCATCGCCGATATGCTCTATGGCGTCATCGATCCCAGGGTGACCTATGGCTGAGCGCGGCACGATGAGCGAGACGACAAGCGTGCTGGCGCCCGTGTCTGGCGCACGTCGGCGACGCCTCGCCGCCGCGTTGCGCCGCAACCTCGCAGGTCTTTCCATCATCCTGCACTACCCCTCGGGCGCCGCCGGGCTGGTCGTCGTCTTGCTCTTCGTCGCGATCGCCGTGCTGGCGCCGCTGATCGCCCCCTACGGCGCCTTCGAGGTGGTCTACAACGCCGATCATTCGGTGGTGCGGCTGTCGCCGCCGAGCTGGCAGGACTGGCTCGGCACCACCAACCAGGGCATGGACGTCTTCAGCCAGCTCATCTGGGGCTCGCGCGTCGCCCTCATCGTCGGCCTGCTCTCCGCCCTCGGCAGTGTCGTTATCGGCACGCTGATCGGTCTCGTCGCCGGCTATTTTGGCGGCTGGGTCGACGAGGCGCTGATGCGCATGACCGACGTCGCCTTCGGCATTCCCTTCCTGCCCTTCGCCATGGTCGTCATCTCGATCGCCAAGCCCAGCCTCGGCCTCGTCATCCTGCTCGTCGTCTTCTTCCTCTGGCGCACCACGGCGCGCGTCATCCGCGCCCAGGTGCTGTCGCTCAAGACGCGGCCCTTCATCTGGGCGGCGCGCGCCGCCGGCGCCGGCGACCTGCAAATCCTCTTCCGCCACATCACGCCGAACGTGCTGCCGCTCAGCTTCCTCTACATGGCGATCGGCGTGCAGACCGGCGTCATGCTCGAGGCGGCGCTCAGCTTCCTCGGGTTCGGCGATCCCAACGTGCTGAGCTGGGGCATCATGCTGAACGCCGCCTTCCAGGCCGGCGCCATGCGCAGCGCCTGGTGGTGGGTGGTGCCGCCCGGCATCGCCCTCTCGCTCTTCGTCATCGCGGTGTTCATGATCACCCGCGCCTATGAGGAACGCCTCAACCCGCGCCTGCGGATGATGTAGCAATGGCCATTCTCGAACTCGACGGTCTGGAGATCACCTACACGGTCGGCGGGCGCCGGGCCAAGGCGGTCGACGGCGTCTCCTTCTCGATCGGCGAGGGCGAGTATCTCGGCCTCGTCGGCGAGAGCGGCTGCGGCAAGTCAACCATCGCCAAGGCGATACTCGGCATCCTGCCGCCGGGCGGCCGCGTCGCCGGCGGCGCCATACGCTATGAAGGGCGCGATCTCGTCGGCCTTTCCGAGAGCGAGCTGCGGCGCATCCGCTGGCGCGACATCGCCCTGGTGCCGCAAAGCGCGATGAACGGCTTCGATCCCGTCTATACGATCGAGGCGCAGCTCGACGAGGCGATCACCGCGCATGGGCAGATGCCGGCGGCTTCGCGCCACAAGCGCATCGCCGAGCTCTTTGCCATGGTCGGGCTCGAGGAGGGCCGCCTCAGGGACTATCCGCACCGCTTCAGCGGCGGAATGCGACAGCGCGCGATGATCGCCATGGCGATGGTGCTCGATCCTCGCCTTGTCGTCGCCGACGAGCCGACGACCGGGCTCGACGTCATTGTCCAGGATCAGATCCTGCGGCGCATCCGCGAGATCCACGACCGGCTCGGCAAGGCGATGCTGCTCATCACCCACGACATGGCGGTGGTCTCGGAGAACTGCGACAAGATCGCCGTGATGTATGCCGGCCGCATCATGGAGTATGGCGGCGAGGCGGTCTTCCGCACGCCTTTCCATCCCTACACGCTGGGCCTCTGCAACGCCTTCCCCGACCTCGCCGATCGTGGCCACGAGCTGATCTCGATCCCGGGCGCACCGCCCAGCCTGTTCGATCCGCCCCAGGGCTGCCGCTTCCGCCAGCGCTGCCCCTTCGCGACGGCGCGCTGCGCCGCTGAGACGCCTGCCCTCACCGAGGTGGCGCCGGGTCATGTCGTCGCCTGCCATTATGTCGGCCAGGCGGCGAGCTTCCGCGAGCGCGCCCGCGATCCGGCGACCTGGCGCATCACCGCCCCGGTCTAGACGAACGGTCGGGACTAGCTGCCGTATTTGCTCTTGAGCTGGGCTTCGGTGAGGAAGCGCTGCTCGATGCCCTTGAGCCGCTCGATTCCCATCAGCTCGTTGAGCTCCCTGAAGGTGACGAGAAGGTCGGTGCGGTCGACGATCTCGCCGGTCTCGAGCTACGTGCCGAGCGCCGCCAGCGCGTTCTTCATGGCCTGGATGGCCGCGGCGGTGAGGAGGCGCGGATAGGAGACGGCGGCGACGCCCATCTCCTGCAGCTGGCGCGCCGGGATGAGCGGCGTCGTCGGCCGCTGGCGGATGCCGAGCCCCATATTGACCGAGAGCGGCTTCGAGACGTTGCGCGCCACCGTGGCGATATCCTCCGCCGAGAGCAGCGCATCGGCGAAGAGCAGATCGGCGCCCGCCTCGGCGTAGAGGTTGAGGCGGCGGATCGCCTCCTTGGCGCCGTAGATCGCGGTGGCGTCGGTGCGCGCCTTGATGATGAAGCTGGGATCGCGGCGCGCCTCGGCGGCGGCGCGGATCTTGACTGAATGGTAGGTTCCGCTTTGGGTCGCACTACCGGTGCGCCCGTTGCAATTGGGGCAGTCCTGAGAAAATCGTGGCAGAAGCCGCGCCCTAAGGCCGAATTGCTGCCAGCGTAGTCGAGCGCGGTCCTCCTGATCACACGATGCTGCGCCGATATTCTGTCGGCGTCCGTCCCGCCAATTTGTGGAACGCCGCCGTGAACGCACTCGCGTCGCCGAAACCCACATCGAGAGCGATCTCGGTCACCGACTGGTTCGGTTTAGCCAGAAGGATCTTTGCCCGGTCGATGCGCCGGCTGGTGTGATAGCGGTGGGGAGGCATACCGAAGGACTGTTTGAACGCGCGCGAGAAGTGAAAGGCGCTTAACCGCGCGAGCTCCGCGAGCTTTCTTAGGGAAATTTGCTCACTCATATGTTCCTCAATGTATTGGGCGACGGAGCGCCGTTGCCAACCTGCGAGCCCGCCTCGCATCGGCGGCTCGGCCGGCACCGCACCACCGTTGAGGCGGAGCAACTCGTGCACGAGAACAATCCCTAGTGCTTCCGCGTAAAGACGAGATCCCGATCGGCCGGCTTCGATGAGCGCCTCGAGTTTGAGTGCCGTCTGTCGTAGAACCGGGTCGTCGAAGAAGAGGCGAGGTGTCCATTCGGCTTCGGCGAAGGCGGCTTCAGGCTCAACGAGCGCGCCGCGCGGATCAATGTGGAAATACGTCGATCGAGTAGAGGCGCGCGGATCTTGCGATTCGCGGAAGCGTCGTCCGGCGGGTACGAAGGTAAGCTTGTTACTGAAATCATGCAGAGTTGAGCGCGGCAGACCCTCTACGATGCTTTCGCCTCTATGGCGTGCGGCTTGCGTGTAGAGAACTAGGAGATGGCACGGTCCCTGATAGTCGGATTCGAACGAATCCTGACTCACGATCCGGATGACCTCTCCGCTCAAGCCGCGCCAAGCGGCAATTTGGCGCTTGGCCAAGCGCGCCGGCCGGAATTGCACACCTCGAAACTTATCGTACCCCGAGCGATTAAGGGTGGTGGCGTCGCAGTCGTTCTCGTCACCATTGGCTGCTGTCACGAGCGTGATACGACTGGGTCCATTGGCGGGAACAGGCCGCGGTGCGATCGACCTTATCGCTGCGATGTTCATCATCTGTCGCCTCCTGCCTGACGTTTGAAGCGGCACCTCTTGCGTCTGAGCTACCGTCCTCGCGGAGGAGGTTAGCGTCGTGGGACGGCGAGCCGCCATCATGACGGGGGGGGCTTTTCCATGGCTCTTGGGAAGGGTCGGCTTACGGAAAGGAATAGGAAACCTGTACTCTCGTATAAGTCGTCCTACGGCTTCTCCAAGAAGATGCCCAGCCGGCCAGCCATCCGCACCAACTCCGCCAGGGATTTCGCCTGCATCTTCCGCATGACTTGGCTACGATGGACCTTGAGGGTGATCTCGCTTACGTCGAGATCCGCGGCTATCTGCTCGTTCAGGCGGCCGGCGACGGCGAGCGCCATAACTTCACGCTCGCGCGGGGTCAGCGATTGGTAGCGCTCCCGCAGTCCCGAGATCAGGTCCGACTCGGCGCGCCGCGCGCGATTCCGAGCTGGACTGCGTCGAGCAGATCCTGATCGCGAAACCGCTTGCTAAGAAATTCGATGGCGCCCTCCTTCATTGCTCGCACCGACATCGGTATATCGCCGTACCAGTGATGAAAATGATCGGAAGATGGATGTCGGATTCGACCAACTCGCGCTGGAAATTCAATCCGCTCAGCCCCTGCAGCCGGACATCGAGCACGCCCAGCGCCGTCATTACGCCGCAGACGGCGCCCCGCGCAACAGCGGACTGCCGCGGCCGGTGAGCGAGCTATAATCCGACAAGGCCTCGGCGAATCCCATCGAGATCCCGGCGCCGAGCGCAGCGGCGAGCCCGACCAGCAGGGTCTGCCAGCTGTCTCAGGTGGCGAAGGCGGCCGCGAAGAGCGGTGCAAGTGTCGAGACGGATCCGTTCATCAGCCCGGCGAGTCCTGGCTGCACGATCTGCAGCAGGAAGAGCCGCCGCTCGGATTCGCCCTCCTCCTTCTCCACCTCGGCCGGCACGTACTGCGATTGGAGTTCTTCCGCCCATGCCTCGTGGCGACGCTCCTCCGCCGCAAGATCACCGAGGAGCTGCCGGATCGCGGCGTCGGTCGTGCGCCGCGCCGCCGTCTGGTAGAAGCGCTTGCTTTCGGCCTCCATCAGCTCCGCCTGAGCGCGGACCTTCTCGAGCCCAAGCGGACGCAGCAGCCAGAACGATTTGTGGTCGAGAAAGTCCTTCACATCCTGGCGCCGGATCAGCGGGATGTGGTCCCCGAACTGCGTGCGGTAGAGTTCCAGGAGACGGTGACGATGACCATTCTCCTCTTCCGCCATTGCGGCGAACATTCGCGCCGTTGCGGGATATGTCTCGCGCGTCGCCTCGGCGACATCGCCCTAGGTGCGGTTGTCCTCCTCTTCCAGAGCGATAGCTAGCGCCAGCAACTCCGCTCGATCAGCTCGGAAAAATCCTTCATTCCGGCTCGCTATCTCGCCGGGCCGCGTGCAGTCCGCTCAGGGATGCGCTCGCGGTTCGGCTGGGCCTCAATAAGCGGCCGGATGCTGGAGGCGGTCCTCGACCAAGAAATATGGCCGCCTTGCCTGATTGTCATGGTTCGCTCCCATCCGCAGCGTGTGAGTCGAGAGCGGAAT
>DATAQP010000500.1:0-3563 GCA_036264595.1 Allostellaceae bacterium | reverse complement strand
AGGCCGTATCACCTTCCGCTTCAAGTAGAAGCGGGCGCGGCATGTCCCCGCCGAAGCGGCCGGCCGCGCCTTCCCATCGCCTTGTCCTCGCCTCGGCTTCGCCGCGCCGCCTCGAGCTGCTGCGGCAGGTCGCGCTGGACCCCGATGAAATCGATCCCGCCGCGCTCGACGAGACGGCGCTCAAGGACGAGCTGCCGGCGCAGCACGCCGTCCGCCTGGCGGCGGCCAAGGCACGTGCCGTCGCCGCCCGGCATCCCGGCGCCTTCGTGCTTGGCGCCGATACCGTCGTCGCCTGCGGGCGCCGCATCCTGCCCAAGGCCGAGGACGCGGCGACGGCGCGACGCTGCCTGACCTTGCTCTCCGGACGACGCCATCGCGTCCATGGCGGCATCGCCGTGGTCACGCCTGCTGGCAAGACGGCAATCCGCCATGTCCAGACGATCGTTGCCTTCAAGCGCCTCACCGCCGCCGAGATCGCCGCCTATGTCGCCGGCGGGGAGTGGCGGGGCAAGGCCGGCGGCTACGCCATCCAGGGGCTGGCCGCGCTCTTCGTGCGCCAGATCGGCGGCTCCTATTCCAACGTGGTCGGATTGCCGCTCTTCGAGACGGCGGCGCTGCTCGCCGGCCAAGGCTTCGCGCGCGCCGGGTGAGGCGATAGTGTGAGCCGGGACCTGCTCATCGCCGCCGGTCCCGGCGAGCTGCGCGGTCTGCTGGCCGAGGACGGACGCGTCTGCGAGCTGCGCATCGTGCGCGACGGCGAGGGCGGCCGCATCGGCGACATCCATCTCGGCCGCGTCGTCAAGATCCTGCCGGCCCTGCCGGCCGCGCTAGTCGAGATCGGCCTCGACCGCCCGGCCTTTCTCTCCGCCGAGGACGCCGCCGGTGCGGCGCCGGACGGCAAGCGCGACGCCGGCATCGCCGCCTGGCTGACCGAGGGGCAGAGCGTGCTCGTTCAGCTTACTCGCGAAGCGCAGGGCGACAAGGCAGTCTCGGTCCGGATACGGCCGCGCCTCGTCGGGCGTCTGCTCACCCTCACGCCGATGCGACCCAAGATCGTCACGCCGCGCGGTGCCGATGATGACGCCCGCCAGCGCGCGACCAAGGCGATCGAAGGACGCCTCGCAGAAGGGCAGGGCGCAATCCTCGGGAAGGGCGCCCTCGCCGTCGCGCCGGAGACGCTGCAGGCGGAGTTGGCGGCGTTGCAAGCACGCTGGGAGTCGCTGCAACAGCGCGCCCGGGAGGCGACGCCGCCGGCGCGGCTCGCCGGCGGCGTAGCGGGCGAGATGGGGCTTGTCGGACAGCTCCTCGACGCCTTCGCCGCGCTGCCGCCGGATCGCATCGTCGTCGACGATCGCGCGGCCCTGGCGACGGCACGCCTCGCGCTGGCGCGGCAACCGCGGGATCCGCCCCCGTTCCTGGCGCTTCACGAGGGCGCCGACGACATCTTCGAGAGTTACGGCGTGGCCGACGATCTCGCCGCGGCGCTGAGCGCGCGCGTCGCCCTGCCTGGCGGCGGCGCCTTGATCATAGAGACGATGGCGGCGATGACCGCCATCGACGTCGATGGCGGCGATGCGGTGACCGGGCGCGGCGATTCCCGCGCGGCGCTGCTCGGCGTCAATCTCGCGGCGGCCGAGGCTTCGGCGCGGCAGATCCGGCTGCGCAATCTCGCCGGCGCCATCATCATCGATTTCGTCTCGATGGAGCGCCGCGGCGATCGCGAGCGCGTCGGCGCCGCTCTGGAGCGGGCGCTCGCCGACGATCCCGCCGCACCGCAAATCCTCGGCTGGACCCGGCTCGGCCATGTCGAGCTGACGCGCCGCCGCCGCCACAAGCCGCTCGCCGAGATAGTCTTCGAGCGCGCCTCGGAGAGGACGCCGGTGAAATCCGCGCTGACGACTGCGCTCGAGGCGTTGCGCGAGGCGGCCCGCCAGGCGGCGCATTTCCCGGGCCGGGCGCCGACGCTCATCGTCCATCCCGCGGTCGCCGCGGCGCTGGCCGGCGCGGCCGCCGCGGGAACGCGCCAGCTCGAGGCCGCGCTCGCGCGCAGGGTGACAATCGTCAGCGATCCGGCGCGCGGGCGCGAGACCTTCGACATTCGCTATCACTGAGCCTATCTAAGAGTGATAGTGGATAAGGATGACGCATCGCAGGCGCCGCGGCGCGCCTGCCCGATCTGCGGCAAGCCCGCGGCGCCGGGCAGGGGGACATTCTGCTCGAAACGCTGCGCCGATATCGATCTCGGCCGCTGGCTCAAGGGTGTCTACCGGGTACCGACGGACGAGGTGCCGGGCGATGGCGAGGCGGGCGAAAACGAGGCGTCCTAGGGTGCCGCTCGGGCTGGACAGCCGCCCGGCAATTTGTCTATAAGCCTGCTCCCGCCCGGTGCGGCGCCCAGGTAGCTCAGTTGGTAGAGCAGCGGACTGAAAATCCGCGTGTCGGCGGTTCAATTCCGTCCCTGGGCACCATTCTAAATCAATGAGTTAGCTACAGTTTGAGGTCAGTAAGTCAGACCTTGTTTTCCACCGCGACTTTACTGGGTTTTCCATTCTTGCGGAGTTCTTCCGCTTCCAAGCGTGCCATCGAAGAACGTGCGCGCCGCTCCTGGTCGGCCTCCTTCGTGTAATTCGCGACCATCGCTTCGGTCTCATGGCCGGTGATTGACATGATGTCGCGAGTGTCGCCGCCAGAATCGGCGATACGTTTGGCCATGGTGTGGCGCAACCCGTGGAAGGTCAGCCCGGGCGCCACCTTGCCGTCCTCCTTGAGCTTCCGTATGAATTTAAAAAACCTCGCCCTGAATCCGCTCCCAGTGAACGGCTTTCCGCGCGACCCGACGACGATGATGGCGTGTTTTTTGGGCGCGGCCGCTAGAATTTCTCGCAGGCGCGAGTGAATTGGGATCTTCATCTTCTTGTTCGTTTTGCGCTGCTTCATATCCATCAAGTCAGCATCGTCAAATTTGTATTGGTCCCATTTTGCCGTCAGAACGTCACACTGTCGTGCGCCGGTATATAAACCCAGCGCGATGGCAATCCGGATCTCCGACGGCGCCGCGGCCAAAACGACATCAACCTCCTCATCCGTCCAAGCGCGGTTGACCTCGACCGCTCCGTGCTTCTTGCGGATGCGAGTTACCCTCGTCGCAGGGCTTACGAGGAGTTGGCCACGTTCGGTGCCGAACGTGAAGATCCGGCCGAGAACCTGCAGAACGTAGTTGGCGAACCGCCGCTTGTGCGCGCGGTAGGCCTTGTCTCGCACCTTGTAGATAAATGGTTTGTCGATCTGCACGAGCGGCATGCCATGGAGGGGCTTCAGGTAGTCGAGGACGCGCAGGTAGTCCTTGCGAGTCCGCGGCGCCAGATCGATAAACTCTGGGGCCGCACGATAGGTCTGTACGAGAGCCCCAAGAGTTCCGACGATCTCGGCCTCTTCGACCTTTGGGCTATCCTTCTTGAGGCTCTCATCAAGCGCGCGGACTTCGTCCGCAAATGCTTGGGTGCCGTACACAGCCTCAAGACGTTTACCCGTCGAGCGGTGGTAGTAGTAGAGCCGCCCCTTGG
>DATAQP010000442.1:0-4225 GCA_036264595.1 Allostellaceae bacterium | reverse complement strand
GGCAGGATCGCTCCGACGACCGCGAACTCATCGACTGTCGAGCCGTCAAGCGCCTTCGCCACCTCGGCCGCCGGATTGACCCGCCGCCCGCCATAGGGCTCGAACCCGGTAACCACGATGGTCTTGCTCGGTAGGGTCATCGCTTACCCGGGAGAGAGGTCGAGCGTCGCCCTGGGTCGTGCAGAACGAGCGCGAGGTTGTGACTTCCGCCCATATCCCGTCCCTCTCCCGCAAGCGGGAGAGGGACGGGATTGCGGGAATGACCGTCGGGCGTCTACGCCGCCTTCGTTGCCGCCTTGCCGAGGATGCCGCCCATCTGCGGCATGGCGCTGAGGCGCGCCATCACGTCACTGGCCTGAGCAGCGCTGAGCGGCCGGTTTGGCGGTAGCAGATTGACCCAGGCCTTGTTGCCGCTAATCGCGGCGACGACCTGCTTCAGCGTCGCCTGCATCGGATAGCTCTGCAACACGAGGCGAACATCGGTCAATGCCTTCTGCAGATCGTCGGCGCGCTTATCCTGCCAAGCGAGATAGACCGGGCGGGCGAGAGCGGCCGTGACGTTGGTGCTCGCCGAGATGCAGCCGACACCGCCGGCACGCAGATTTGCGAGAAGGAACTCCTCAGAGCCCGAGAAGACGCCGAAGCCGGGGAACTCGTGCAGGATCTTGGCCGTGTTCGACCAGTCGCCCGAGCTGTCCTTCAGCCCGGCAATGGTTCCCGGATAGGCCTTCATCAACCGGGCGATGAGATGCGTCGTTATCGGTACCGTGGAGAGCTGCGGGAAGTGGTAGAGGTAGACCTTCAGCCGCGCATCACCGACGCGTTGGATGACCTCGGAGAAGAAGGCGAAGAGTCCATCCTCGGAGGGATTCTTGTAGTAGAATGGCGGCAACAGCAGGGCGCCGGCGGCGCCCGCTTGGACTGCCGCACGCGTCACGGTGACGGCGTCGGCGAGCGAGCACGATCCGGAGCCCGGAATGAATTTCGCCATCGGGATGCCCGAGCCGGCAGCAGCCTCGATCAGCGCGATGCGCTGCGCCACCGACAGCGAGTTGGCCTCGCCGGTGGTGCCGAGCGGCGCGAGCCCGTCGCAGCCATTGTCGAGCAGCCAACGGCAATGCTGGACGAAAAGCACCGGGTCGGGCTCGAGTGCCGCATTCAGCGGGGTCAGGGCTGCAGCGTAGACGCCGCTCGGTTGAGTCGGTGCGGAAACGGCCATCAGATCATCTCCCGGCAGAGGCGGACGGAACGACTAAGGGGATTTAGCACGCCCGGCGCGAGCCGCAAACCCCATCTCACGGCCAGAGGCGCTTTTCCATGTTGATCGAGGTCGGTTCACTGAAACCGGGATGGGCCTCGCGGCTGGTCTCGCGATAACCCAGCGCAGTGAACAGCGCGACATTGCCGGGCAGCGCGATGCGCACGCCCAGCGTCACCGCAGCGGCTCCGGCGGCCTGAGCCGCCGCCTCAACCTCGGCGATGAGGCGACGCGCCAGCCCCCGGCCGCGGCGTTCCGGCAGGACGGCGAGCCGGCCGAAATAGATCGCATCGCCCGTCGCCTTGTAGAAGACGCAACCGACCGGGATCTCTCCGGCGAGAGCGATGATGCAGCTCTCATCGGCAAGCCGCGCCGCCATCGTCTCTGCCGTCTCACCCATGGCACCCGACTGCGGCACGAGAATGCCGTCATATTGCGCGAAGGCGCGGTGGATGACCGACACGATAGCCGCGGCATCCTCGGCGCGCGCCAAACGGAGACAGATCTCATCGGCCATGGAACTCGGTCGCCACCTCGCCACTCGCCGGGCTAGCATAGCGCGCACCTGTTGCGCCGCGAAAGAACTCGAACATGAAAACAATCAATCACCGTGAGATCCCCAAATTCACTGCCGCCGAATTCGCGCGGCGCGTTGAGCGCGCCCGTGCGCTGATGACCGCGGAGAAGCTCGACGGCATCATGGTCACCTCGGAGCCCAACCTCGAATATCTCTCCGGCTTCACCACGCAATTCGCCTGGAGCAGCCCGACGCGGCCCTGGTATTTCATCCTGCCACGCGTCGGCGAGACGATCGGCATCATCCCCGAGATCGGCGAGACGAACTGGCGCGCGACATCGTGGTGCAAATCGCTGCTGACCTGGCCCTCGCCGGTTCCCGAGAACGAGGGGCTCGATCTCCTTGCCGGGGCGATCAAGAGGATCAAGCGGCGCTATGGTCGCTTCGGCGTCGAGCTCGGGCAGGAGACGCGGCTCGGCATGGCGCCCGGGGATCTTCTACGCCTTGGCGAGACGATTCGTCCCTTCGAGATGGCGGATTGTGTTCCCGTCATGCGCAAGCTCCGCTTCATCAAGTCGAAGGCCGAGATCGCCCATATCAAGCATATCTGCACCATCGCCTGCGACGCGTTCGATGCGCTTCCCACCTTGCTCGCCTTGGGCGACAGCGAGAAGGAGATTTGCCGCAAATTCGCCGCCGACCTGCTGCTGCGCGGCGCCGACAAGGTGCCCTATACCTCGATCGGCACCGGCAAGGGCGGCTATTCCAGCATCATCATGGGCCCGACCAACCGCAAGCTGCGCCAGGGCGACATCCTGCTCATCGACACCGGCGCCAAATATGCCGGCTATTACTGCGATTTCGACCGCAACATCGCGATCGGTCCGCCGCCCAAGGCGGCCCAGCGCATCCAGGACGCGTTGTGGCTTGCGACCGAGGCTGGCATCGCCGCCGCCGTTCCCGGCAACACCTCGGCCGATGTCTTCCACGCCCAGGCCGCGGTGCTCGAGGAGTCCGGCATCCCGATCGGCAATGTCGGCCGCTTCGGCCATGGGCTCGGCAAGGTGATGACCGAGTTCCCCTCGAACAAGCCGATCGACAAGACCCCCCTGCGCCCCGGCATGGTGCTGACGATCGAGCCGAGCGCCGCCTATGGCGCCGGCAAGATCCTGGTCCATGAGGAAAACCTCGTGATCACCGACGGCAAGCCCAAGCTGCTGACGCGGCGGGCGCCACGCGAGATGGTCGTCGCCCATCTGTCCTGATCGGATACTACGGTTTCGGCCGAACTATCGCTGCTGGATCGGCGAGCGGCCAGCCGCTAGAGTCCTGCCATGACGACGGCAATCGACATGGCGATGGTGGGGGCGCTGATCGGCGATCCGGCGCGCGCCAATATCCTCAATACCCTCACCGACGGGCGCGCCCAGACGGCGACGGAGCTCGCCTACGCCGCAGGCGTGTCGCCGCAGACGACGAGCGGCCATCTCGCCAAGCTCACCGAGGCGCGGCTGCTAGCGGTCAACAAACAGGGCCGTCACCGCTACTACCGCCTCGCCTCGCCGCTCGTCGGCCGGATGCTCGAAGCGGTCATGGCGGTCGCCGCGGTCGCGCCGCCGCGCCATCGCTCGCCATCGAAGATCGACGATGCGCTGCGCATGGCGCGGACTTGCTACGACCATCTCGCCGGACGGCTCGGCGTGGCGCTTGCCGACGCCCTCGTCGCCAAGCACGGTATCGTCCTCGGCGAGGATGGCGGCGAGGTGACGGGCGAAGGAAGCCGGATACTGGCCGGCTTCGGCATCGATCTCGCCGCCGCCGGGCAGCAGCGCCGGACCTTCTGCCGCCCCTGCATCGACTGGAGCGAGCGGCGGCCGCATCTCGCCGGATCGATCGGCGCCGCGCTGGCCTCGCGCTGCTTCGAGCTCGGCTGGATCGAGCGCCAGCGCGACAGCCGCGCCGTCACCGTCACCAAGCGTGGGCGCAGGGGTTTCGCCAATACATTCGACCTCACCCTGCCTTGAACCGCGAGGATGACATGTCGTTGCGAGAGTGGCTTGTCTTCATGACGATCTGGTTCGCGGCCGGCATTCCGCTCGGCCCGAATGCCCTCGACTGCATCGTCGTCTCGGCCTCGGACGGCTTCCAGCGCAGCCTCCGGGCGGTTCTCGGCGTCGCCCTCGCCGCGCTCTGCCATCTCGCGGCGATGGGCGTTGGTCTTTCCACCATCCTGCTGGTGAACGCCACGCTCTTCCATGCGATCAAATGGTTCGGCGTCGCCTATCTCGCCTGGATGGGGGTGACGATGCTGACGCGGCAAGCTGCGTCGCTGACCCTTCCGCAGGCGCGGCCCATGTCGCGTCTTGCCGCGACGCGGCGCGCCTTTCTCATCTCGTTGACCAACCCGAAGGCGATTCTGGTCTATCTCGCGGTATTCCCGCAATTCATCA
>DATAQP010000440.1:0-2231 GCA_036264595.1 Allostellaceae bacterium | reverse complement strand
TCTCTTGCGACGCTTGGAACTCGGCTCGAAGACACGGCGTCGTGCGGGCGCTGCCGTGAAGAACGCTTGCCATAGGGCATCCTCCTCCTGACGATTCAGGATCGATGATGCACCATCAGAGTCCGGGACTGCACATCTAGTAGGTTTTGGGCTCACAAGCCACCAAAGGTCTACTCCTACGACTCGCACGATCCAGGCGCACCCCCCGACAGTTGTGGATTGCTTCTCCTGGGCGCTTGTCGAAGGGGCTTCGCTCCTTGCAACGACGACGTTACGATCCCCGGTGAATGTCCGAAAAAGATTGACACGGTACCTTAATGGACGTATCATGACCGATACGTAGATTCGTGGAGGTTGCCGATGTCCGGGAGCGAACGTTGCATAGGTCGAATTCCGGATTCTCTCGTCAGGAGAGTCGGCGCACGCACGATACCACCGGCCGCCTGTTATTTTGCTGTAATTAACAGGCGAACGCCCGTCTCGATGGGTCCCCGCGACACCCTCCCGACGCCGATCACCCCCGCGTCTTTTCCTCGCCCGCTCCCGCCTCGCGGCGATATAGTCGCCGCCGACCCCTCGCGATAAAAACCTGGAGAGGAAGACCCATGGCTTCGGCGCAATACGACAAGCTCAATCTCTATATCGACGGCGAATGGCTCGGCGCCGCGGGGCGCAAGACGGGCGACGTCATCAACCCGGCGACTGGCGAGACGATCGGCACCTTGCCGCACGCCTCCAAGGCCGATCTCGACCGCGCCCTCGACGCCGCCCAGCGCGGCTTTCTTGCCTGGCGCAAGGTCTCGCCCAATGACCGCGCCAAGGTGCTGCGCAAGGCCGGCGAGCTCTTCCGCGAGCGCGCCGACCACATCGCGACGCAAATGACGCTCGAAGAGGGCAAGACGATCGGCGAGTCGAAGCTCGAAGTGCTGAGCTCGGCCGAGATCTTCGAATGGATGGCCGAGGAGGGCCGCCGCTCCTATGGCCGCCTGGTGCCGTCGCGCGCCGCCGGCCACCGCCAGATGGTGATCCGCGAGCCGGTCGGCCCGGTCGCCGCCTTCTCGCCGTGGAACTTCCCGGCGGTGACGCCGGCGCGCAAGATCGCGGCCTCGCTCGCCGCCGGCTGCTCTTGCATCATCAAGCCGGCCGAGGAGACGCCGGCCACCGCCCTCGCCATGGCCAAGTGCCTCGAGGATGCCGGGCTGCCCAAGGGCGTGCTCAACGTCGTCTTCGGCGTGCCGAGCGAGATCTCCACATATCTCATCGCCTCGCCGATCATCCGCAAGATCTCGTTCACCGGCTCGACCGTGGTCGGCAAGCTGCTCTTGAAGCTCGCCGCCGACACCGTCAAGCGGGCGACGATGGAATTGGGCGGCCACGCGCCTGTCGTCATCTTCGACGACGTCGACGCCGACACCGTCGCCAAGATGGCGGTTGCCGCCAAGTACCGCAATGCCGGCCAGGTCTGCATCTCGCCGACGCGCTTCTACGTGCAGGAGAATGTGCATGACCGGTTCGTCGCCAAATTCGCCGAGCTCGCTTCGGCGCTGCCGGTCGGCGACGGGCTCGATGCTAGGAACAAGATGGGGCCGCTCGCCAATGCCCGCCGCATCGACGCGATGGAGCAGATGATCGGCGACGCCACCGACCACGGCGCCAAGCTCAGGACCGGCGGCAGCCGCATCGGCAATGCCGGGTATTTCTGGCAGCCGACCGTGCTGAGCGACGTGCCGAACGATGCCAGGATCATGAATGTCGAGCCCTTCGGCCCGGTCGCCGCGATGGTCCGCTTCAAGAAATTCGACGAGGTCGTCGCTGAGGCCAACCGGCTGCCCTACGGCCTCGCCTCCTATGCCTTCACCGGCTCGGCGGCGAACGCGACGGCGATCGGCGACGCGCTCGACAGCGGCCTCGTCGGCGTCAACACCTTCGGCGTCACGGTCCCCGAGACGCCGTTCGGCGGCGTCAAGGAAAGCGGCTACGGCTCGGAAGGCGGCAGCGAGGGTCTCGAGGCCTATCTCCAGGTCAAGTTCATCAGCCAGATGTAGGTAATGAGGGAGCGGGACGGCGCCGAAGAGCTTCCAATGTTTCTGCGCCGCCGCCCCGCCGTCACCGTTTCCTTACGGCGCGACGTAGACCATCCACGAGACGCCGAAGCGGTCGGCGACCATGCCGAAGCGCGACGAGAAGAATGTCTTGGCGAGCGGCATCTGCACCTGGCCGCCATCGCCGAG
>DATAQP010000425.1:0-2382 GCA_036264595.1 Allostellaceae bacterium | reverse complement strand
CTCGGCCTCGGCTGGCTTATCGACAAGGGCCTGGGGACGAAGCCCTGGGCCATGACGGTGTTCTTATTCGTCGGGATCGCGGCGGGCATGCTCAATGTCTTCCGCTACATGAAGGGAATGGGGCTCGCCGCTGGCTATGTGGCACCGGCCCCGAAGAAGACGGCGGAAGAGGAAGAGGACGAGACCTGAAGTGGCGGCAGAACACGGCGCATCCCCCCTGCATCAGTTCGTCATCGAGCGACTGGTGCCGCTTGACATCGGCGGTCTCGATCTGTCGTTCAGCAATTCCGCGCTGTTCATGGCGATCTCTGTCGCGGTCATTACCGCCTTCCTGACGCTCAGCATGAGCGGCGCCAAGCTCGTCCCGACGCGCTGGCAGTCGGCCGCCGAGCTATCCTACGAATTCATCGCCAACATGATCCGCGACAATGTCGGCAGCGCCGGCAAGGCGTATTTCCCCTTCGTCTTCTCGCTCTTCATGTTTGTGCTGTTCGGCAACCTCATCGGCATGGTGCCTTACAGCTTCACCTATACCAGCCATATCGCCGTCACCTTCGCCCTCGCCGCCTTCATCTTCATCGGCGTGACGGTCATCGCGCTGGCGCGCCACGGCTGGCACTTCTTCAGCTTCTTCGCGCCCAAGGGCATGCCCTTCGTGCTGCAGCTGCTGCTCGTGCCGATCGAGGTGATCTCCTATCTCATCCGGCCGATGACGCTGTCGATCCGGCTCTTCGCCAACATGATGTCGGGCCACACCATGCTGGTCATCTTTGCCGGCTTCGTCGTCGCCATGGGGATCTTCGGCATCTTGCCGCTCGCCCTCAACGTCTTCTTCATCCTGCTCGAGCTGCTGGTTGCTGTGCTGCAAGCCTATGTCTTCACCATCCTGACCTGCATCTACCTGCACGACGCCATCCACCTGCACTGACCTCCGCCACCAAACCAACCAAGCAAAGGACAGAATCATGGATCTCGCCTCCGCCAAAATGATCGGCGCCGGCCTCGCCTGTATCGCCCTCGTGGGCGCCGGCGTCGGCATCGGCAACATCTTTGCCGCGCTGGTCAGCTCGATCGCCCGCAACCCGGCCTCGCAAAACCAGATCACGACGCCGGCGCTGCTCGGCTTCGCGCTCGCCGAGGCGACCGGGCTGTTCGGCCTGATCATCGCCTTTATGATCCTCTTCGTATTCTGATCGGCCTCTCTGATCGGCCTGGGCTTCCGGATTTCCGGGCAGCACGACCGACCTGATGGAGAACTAGGCGGACCATGCCGCAGCTCGACCTCTCGACTTTCCCCTCGCAGATCTTCTGGCTCGCCGTGTTTTTCGTCGTGCTCTATCTGCTGATGGCGAAACTTGCGATTCCCAGGATCGAGATGGTCATCGACGAGCGCCGCAATCGCGTCGAGAACGATCTCGACAAGGCGGGGCAGATGAAGAACGAGGCGGAAGCGGTCATCACCGCCTATGAGAAGGCGCTCGCCGATGCGCGTCACCAGGCCCAGCTGACGATGAAAGAGACGAGCGACAAGCTCGCCGCCCTCGCCACCGAGCGGCAGCGCCAGGCCGGCGCGGTCATCGCCGAGCGCACCGGCGTGGCCGAGAAGCGCATCGCTTCGGCCAAGTCCGCGGCGCTTGCCGATCTGCGCGGCGTCGCCGTCGAGGTCGCCCGCAGCGCCGCCGCCAAGCTGGTCGGCAGCACGATCGACGAGGCGCGCGCCGGCACCGCCGTCGACGCCGTGCTCAAGGGACGCGCCTGATGAGCGAGCTTCTTCGCGATCCGGAATTCTGGGTCCTCGTCGCCTTCGTCATCGTCATCGTCGGCGGCTTCATCAAGGTCGGGCCGAGTATCGGCAAGGCGCTCGACGACCGCGCCGAGCGCATCAAGGCCGAGCTCGACGAGGCGCAGCGCCTGCGCGAGGACGCGCAGAAGACGCTCGCCGAATACCAGCGCAAGCAGCGCGACGCGCTGAAGGAGGCCGAGGCGATCATCGCCCACGCCAAATCCGAGGCCGAGCGCATCGGCCAACAGGCGGCGCAGGATCTCGAGGCGGCGCTCGAGCGCCGCACCCGCCAGGCGGAGGAGAAGATCGCCCAGGAAGAGGCCAAGGCGCTCGCCGACGTGCGCAACACCGCCGTTGACGTCGCCATCGCGGCGGCGCGCCAGATCATCGCCGAGCAGCTCGATGCCAAGGCCGGTGGCGTCCTGATCGATCAGGCGATCGCCGCCCTGCCGCAACAGCTGCATAAACAAAATCCGTCGCCGCTCATATCCTTCTCCCTCTCCCCTCGCCCTCGGGTGAGGGCGTCGGCGTCGCCTCTTCCGCCGGCCCGCAGCGGCCGCTGATACCCTCACCCTGCCCTCTCCCGGAGGGAGAGGGTT
>DATAQP010000359.1:0-2862 GCA_036264595.1 Allostellaceae bacterium | reverse complement strand
CTCGGACCGGCAGCGATCGAGGATGCAGGTCTTGTCGAGATGGAGATGCGTCTCGACGAGCCCGGCGCTGACCAGGCGACCGGCGAGATCGAGCGTTTCGCCTGCGCTGGCGAGTCCTGTCTCCAGCGCGGCGATGCGCCCGCCGGCGATGCCGATATCGACGAGGCGCCCGTCATTCGATTGCGCGCCGGCGAGGCGCGCGTTGCGGAGGACGAGATCGAGGCTCATCGAATCGCGTCACTCGGCCTGCGCCTTGCAGTATGCCGCCACCTGCGCGTGGGTTGCGAACCACACGCCGGGCACGCTCTTGATATGGGTGATCAGCCGATCGAGCAAAGCGAGGCGCGAGCGGTGGCCGATATAATGCGGATGCATGGTGAGAAGGTAGAGGCCCTTTTCCCTCACCGTCTCGTCGAACTCGGACTGGAAGATCTCGAGCACGGCGGAGGGCGGCGTGTAGGGGCGCAGCGCCGAGAAGCGGTTCATGTTGAAATAGACGGCGTCGTCGCGGATCCATTCGACCGGCAGCTCGACGATGCCGGTCGCCGCGCCGTCCTCGACGAGCTCGTAGGGTTCGTCATCGGCCATCAGCGAGCTGTCGTAGAGCAGCCCCATCTCGCGCACGATGGCCAGCGTGTGCTGGCTGAAATCCCAGGACGGCGTGCGCATGCCGACCGGCGGCGTGCCGGTGATGCGCGCGAGCGTGTCGGCGGAGCGGAACATCAGCTCGCGCTCGTGCTTGTATTCGAGGATGGAGTTGCGCTCGTGGATCCAGCCATGGATGCCGATCTCGTGGCCGGCGGCGACGACGCGGCGCTGCTCCTCGGGGTAGAGCATGGCGATCACCGCCGGAACGAAGAAGCTCGCCGGCACGCCGTGGCGCTCGAGCAGGTCGAGGATGCGCGGCACGCCGACGCGGTTGCCGTATTGCCCCTGCGACAGCCGGCCGGGCGACGAGCCGCCCTCGCGCAGCTCGCCGCTCTCGTGATCGCTGTCGAAGGACAAGGCAACGGCGACCTGCGCGCCGCCGGGCCAGGATTTCGGCTTGAGCGAGCGGCCGGCGCGCACCTTCTCGACGATGCCGCGCCAGCGCGCCTCCGGCCATTGCCAGGGCAGCAGCTCGCCGCCCGTCTGCCCCGGGCTGGCTTCATTGGGGCTGGCGTGATGGGGCTTGGTCCGCGCGGTGGTCGACATGGTTCCTCTCCTCGATGTGCTCGGCCTCAGCCTACAGCGGGCGACGCCATGCGCAAGGTCGGAGGGGCGCCGGCGCCCCCTGTCCGCGGCAGGCAAAGAGGACTATATGTCTGCCATGGAATTGCTTCTCAAAGTCCTCCTCCCGGTCGCCATGCTGGCGACCCTCGTCGTTCTCGGCTTCGGCGTCGTCCAGATGATCCGCGGCGGCGATCCGCGCCGCTCGAACAAGCTGATGCAGTATCGCGTCGTCTTTCAGGGCATCGCGCTGCTGCTCTTCGCCTTGCTGATGATGGTCTTCAAGCACTGAGCGCGGCCCCATGGTCCGCCTGACGCGCATCTATACCCGCGGCGGCGATGCCGGCGAGACGTCGCTCGGCGACGGCGCGCGGGTGGCTAAGCATGATCCCCGCGTCGAGGCCTTCGGCACGGTCGACGAGGCGAACGCGGCGATCGGCCTCGCGCGACTCGCGGCGCCGCCCGAGGCCGATGCCATGCTGGCGCGCATCCAGAACGATCTCTTCGATCTCGGCGCCGATCTCTGCACGCCGGAGAGCGGGAGCCGAGCGGCTGGGGCGCTGCGCATCCAGGCCAGTCAGGTCGAGCGGCTGGAGCACGAGATCGATGCACTCAACGCCGAGTTGAAGCCGCTCGACAGCTTCGTGCTGCCCGGCGGCACGCCCTGCGCCGCCCATCTCCACTTGGCCCGCACGGTCACAAGGCGGGCCGAGCGCCTGGTCGCCGCGCTGGCGGCGCGCGAGACGGTCAACGGCGAGGCGCTCAAATATCTCAACCGGCTCTCCGACCATCTCTTCGTCCTCAGCCGCCATGTCAACGGCAAGGGCGCCGGCGACGTGCTGTGGACGCCCGGAGCCAATCGTTGAGCGGTAAATGATGAACTTATTGCCTTCGCGTTGTGCATGTGCACAATTCCGGTGCCCCGCGCGGTTTTCCGTCGGTTGCGAGCATTCTGGTCCGCAGATTTTCTGGAAGGCGCGATGATGCAGGGTTGCCGATGAAAGTTCTCGTCGCGGTGAAACGGGTGGTCGACTACAACGTCAAGATCCGCGTCAAGGCGGACAAGACGGGGGTCGAGACCGCCAACGTCAAGATGTCGATGAATCCGTTCGACGAGATCGGCGTCGAGGAGGCGATCCGCCTGCGCGAGGCTGGAATCGCCACCGAGGTCATCGCCATCTCGCTCGGCGTCGCGCAATGCCAGGAGACGATCCGCACCGCGCTCGCCATGGGCGCCGATCGCGGCATCCATGTCGTGACCGATGCCGAGCTGCAGCCGCTCGCCGTCGCCAAGCTGATCAAGGCGGTGGTCGAGAAAGAGAAGCCCGAGCTGGTCATTCTCGGCAAGCAGGCGATCGACGACGATTGCAATCAGACCGGCCAGATGGTGGCCGCCTTGCTCGGCTGGTCGCAGGGCACCTTCGCCTCGAAGCTCCTGCTCGAGGCGGAGAGCGCGAAGATCACCCGCGAGGTCGATGGCGGGCTCGAGACCATCGAGGTCAAGCTGCCGGCGGTGATGACCACGGATTTGAGGCTCAACGAGCCGCGCTACGCCTCGCTGCCCAACATCATGAAGGCGAAGAAGAAGGCGATCGACCAGACGAATCCCGAAGCGCTCGGCGTCGATACCGCGCCGCGCCTGACCATCCTGCA
>DATAQP010000319.1:0-1806 GCA_036264595.1 Allostellaceae bacterium | reverse complement strand
TCATGACCGCTTCAAGCACCGGCGCCCTCGCCGGCATCAAGGTGATCAATCTCTCGCGCGTGCTCGGCGGGCCGTATTGCACGCAGATGCTCGGCGACCACGGCGCCGAGGTCATCAAGGTCGAGCCGCCGCAGGGCGATGAGACGCGCACATGGGGCCCGCCCTTCCACGGCGATGCCGCCTCCTACTTCATCGGCGTCAACCGCAATAAGCGTGGAATCGCCCTCGACCTCTCCAAGCCGCAGGGGCGCGAAGTGCTGTTCCGCCTGCTCGAAACCGCCGACGTGCTGATCGAGAACTTCAAAACAGGCACCTTGGAAAAATGGGGCATGGGCTACGACGTGCTGCAGGCGCGGTTTCCGCGCCTCATCCATTGCCGCGTCTCGGGTTTCGGCGCCGACGGGCCGCTCGGCGGCTACCCCGGCTACGACGCGGTCGTGCAGGGCATGGCCGGGCTGATGAGCGTCAATGGCGAGCCGGACGGCGCGCCGGTGCGCGTCGGCGTGCCGGTGGTCGATCTCGCCACCGGGATGAATGCGACGATCGCCATTCTAATGGCCGTCATCGAGCGGGCGCGCTCGGGCAAGGGGCAATTCGTCGAGGCGACGCTCTACGACAGCGCCATCGCCCTTCTTCATCCGCATTTCGCCAATTTCTTCCTCAGCGGCAAGCCGCCGGTGCGCACCGGCAACGCGCATTCCAACGTCAGCCCCTACGATCAGCTCAAGACCGGCACGAAGCGCATCTTTCTCGGCATCGGCAACGACCGGCAATTCGCCCGGCTCTGCGCCGAGATCGGCCGGCCGGATCTGCCTGCCGATCCGCGCTTCAAGGGCAATGGCGACCGCGTCACCAATCGCGCGGCGCTGCGTGTCGAGCTCGAGGCCGCGCTCGCTACCGTCGACGGCGAGGCGCTGACGACAAAGCTGCTCGAGCAGGGCGTGCCAGCCGGACCCGTGCTCGAGGTGCCCGATGTCGTCAGCCATCCGCATACGCGGCATCGCGGCATGGTCGTCGACAAGGATGGCTATCGCGGCACTGGCAATCCGATCAAGCTGTCGCGCACCCCGCCAAGCGTGCGCTCGCTGCCGCCGCAATTCGGCGAAGCGACGCGCGCCGTGCTCGCCGAGGCCGGCTACAGCGCGGCCGAGATCGAGGCGCTGATCGCCAGCGGCATCGCCATCGCCGAGACGCGCAAGGCGGCCGAGTAATGGCGGACGGGGAGAGCGTGCCGCCGCCCGCGACGGAGCGGGCGAGCTACAGGATCTGGACCCACGACAAGCTGCGCTACAACGACACCGACCGTCAGGGTCACGTCAACAACGCCGTCTTCGCGACATTCTGCGAGACTGGCCGCGTCGCCTTTCTCTACGACAAGTCGCTCGCCCTGGCGGCGCCGGGCTGCAATTTCGTCGTCGCCCGCCTCGCCATCGATTTCCGCGCCGAGCTCTATTTTCCCGGCATGGTGGATATCGGCACGCGCGTGCTCAAGATCGGGCGCAGCTCGTTCGTCGTCGGCCAGGGGATCTTCAAGGGGGAGCTCTGCGTCGCCACGGCGGAGAGCGTCGGCGTGCAGATGAACGACGAGACGCGCCGTTCGGAGCCGCTCAGCGCTCCAATGATTGCCTGGCTCGAGAAACGGCTCGGATAAAGCCTCCGGAAATGGGCATCCGGCGGCTTGACGAGGCTCGCTGCCGCAAGATCGTCCATAAGCGTAGATAGCATCATCAACTATGAAGTCCGACCGAAGACAACCTATAGATTAATACGAAAGTTGGTCTGACAATCTCTCGGCAAAATATTCGG
>DATAQP010000256.1:0-6551 GCA_036264595.1 Allostellaceae bacterium | reverse complement strand
CGTCATCGAGCTCAACGAGGCCTTCGCGACGCAAGTGCTCGGCTGCCTCAAGCAGCTCGACATCGCCTTCGACGATTCCAGGGTCAATCCGAATGGCGGCGCCATCGCCATCGGCCATCCGCTCGGCGCCTCGGGGGCGCGCCTCGCCCTCACCACGATCCGCCAGCTGCAGCGCAGCGGCGGGCGCTACGCCCTCGTCACCATGTGCATCGGCGTCGGCCAGGGCATCGCCGCCATCTTCGAGCGGGTCTGAGCGGCGTGGCGGCGAGCGACGGCGGCCTCGCCGCGTTGCGCTTCCCGCATGCGGCGCCGCCCGAGCCGGGTACGCTCCAGGAGGTCGCGCCGGGCATCCATTGGCTGCGCATGCCGCTGCCTTTCGCCCTCGACCACATCAATCTCTGGCTGCTCGAAGACGGCGCCGGCTGGACCATCGTCGATAGCGGGCTCGACACGCCGATCACCATGGCGCTGTGGGAGCGCATCTTCGCCGAAGCGCTCGACGGCAAGCCGGTCACCCGCCTCATCGCCACCCATTTCCATCCCGATCATATGGGCCTCGCCGGCTGGCTGACGCGGCGCTGGCAGATCCCGCTCTTCGTCACCGAGACCGAGTGGCTGTGGGCGCGCATGATGGCCGCCGACCGCGACGACGCTGCCTTCGCCATCGACCAGACCCCGTTCTATCGCCGCACCGGGCTCGACGAGGCGACGGTGCAGATGCTGGCCGGCCGAGGCAATCAATACGCCAAGCGGGTCAGCGCCGTGCCGCGCGAGTTCCGCCGCATCGCCGACGGCATGGCGATCAAGATCGGCGGACGGCGCTGGGAGGTCGTCATGGGCCGCGGCCACGCGCCCGAGCACGCCTGCTTCCACTGTCCCGAGCTCGAGCTCTTTATCGCCGGCGACCAGGTGCTGCCGAAGATCTCGCCGAATATCAGCGTCTGGCCGAACGAGCCCGATGCCAATCCGCTGGCGCGCTATCTCGAATCGCTCGAGGCGTTGCGCCGCGCCGTGCCCTCCGACGTGCTCGTCCTGCCTTCGCACAATCTGCCGTTCTATGGCATCGACACCCGCATCGATCAGCTCGCCGCGCATCACGCCGAGCGCCTGGCCGAGATCGAGATCGCCTGCGCCGCGCCGCACAGCACGATGGAGATCGTGCCGGTACTCTTCCGCCGCAAGCTCGACAGCCAGCAGCTCGGCTTCGCCATCGGCGAGGCGCTCGCCCATCTCCACTACCTCGTCGGCAGCGGCCGTCTCGTCCGCAGCGAACGGGCGGACGGGGTCTACCTCTTCGCGCGCGCCTAGGAACCTATTTCTTCTCGATGTTCCACAGCACCAGCCGCACCGTGTCGAGCACGCCGCTGATGTTCTTGCGATAGGCGATCGGCGCCAGGAACTGGCCGGCCGGGACATAGGGCACGGTCTCGAAGAATTTCGCCTGCACCTTGTCGATGACCTGCTTCTGCTCCTCCGGCGTCGTCGCCGCGAAGAAGGTGAGGCGCGTCTTGTTGAGATCCTCGTCGCACGGCCAGCCGAACCAGTTCGACTGGTCGCACGGCGTCGGCGCGCCGGTATTGGTCAGCGGATTGCCCATGGCGAGGCCGCCGCCCCAGGTATGGAAGATGTTCCAGCCGGCGCGGCTGGTCGCCGGATCCTCCTTGCTGCCGCGCCGGCTCAGCATCGTCGACCAGTCCATCGCCTGGAGATCGACAGTGATGCCGGCCTCCTTGAGATGGGCGGCGGTGACCTGCGCCTGGGCATGGGCGAGCGGCTGGTCGGTGGGATCGAGGACGACGACCTTCTCGCCGGCATAGCCGGCTTCCTTGAAGAGGGCCTTGGCCTTCTCGATATTGGCCTTCTGATTGCCCTTGGCCCAATCCCCCACGCCCGCCTGCGAGGCGAGCGGCGTGCCGCAGACGAAGACCGCCCAGCACGGCACTTCGAGCTTGGTATCGCCGACCATGGCGTCGAGATAGTCCTTCTGGTTGCCGGTCAGATAGAGCAGCGCCTGGCGCGCCTTCGGATTGTTGAAGGGCGGCACCAGCGCGTTCGGCCGCAGCACCGCCTGGGCGCCGATGCGGTCGATCACCTTGAGCTCGACATTGGGATTCTTGGCGAGCACCGGCAGGAGATCGGGGGCCGGGATCTCGATCACGTCGACCTCGCCATTGGCGAGCGCCTGGACGGCGGTGGCCGCCTCGGGAATGTAGAGCCATTCGACGCGGTCGACCTTGGCGATCTTGCCGCCGGCGAAGCCGCTCGGCCCCTCCGGGCGCGGCACATAGGCTGGGTTCTTGCGATAGACCACCTTGTTGCCCGGCGCCCATTCCTCCTTGACGAAGATGAAGGGGCCGGAGCCGATCGCCTCGGTGATCTGGGCGTTGGGATCGACCAGCCCCTCCTTCTCGCGCATGATGAAGAGCGGGTTCTCCGGCGCGGCGAGGGCGAGCAGCATCGGCCCGAACGGTTCCTTCAGCCGGATCTCGAAGCTGCGCGGGCCGGTGGCGATGATCTCCGTGGCATAGCGCATCATCGCCTGGCCGGCGGGAATGCGTGCCGCCCAGCGTTTGATCGAGGCGACGACATCCTTGCCCTCGACTGCCGTGCCGTCGCTGAACTTGAGCCCGTCGCGCAAGGTGAAGCTCCACACCAGCTTGTCTGGCCTCAGCGCGTAGGTGTCGACCATCTCCGGCCTCGGCTCGAGCTTCTCGTCGAGCGCGAAGAGATTGTCGTAGATCATGTAGCCGTGATTGCTGGTGATGTTGCCGGTCGTGAAGAAGGGGTCGAGAATCTTGAGATCGGCCTGCGGCACCACCTTGAGCACCGTCTCGGCCGCCGCCGGGGCGATCGTCGCCGCGACGAGCAGCGCAACGCCCAGCGCCTGCCGCGATAGACCTTGCGATATCGGCATAATCCCCTCCCTGCCTGCAGCCTGCGAGTGTCGCTCGCAAGTCGAGCGGCGATCCAGGAAAATCTCGCCAGAAAATCTGGGCGGCGCGGCTTGCGTCCCCGAAAGCGCAGCGGCTATAGCATTGCGCGATGTCCCAAATCATCGATCTCATCCGTCACGGCCAGTCGACCTTCAACGCCGCCTATGCGGAGACCGGAAGCGATCCGCTGCATTACGATGCTCGGCTGACGCCGCTCGGCCATGCCCAGGTGGCAGCGGCACGGGAGAAGCTGCGGGCGACCGATTACGAGCTCATCGTGACCTCGCCGTTCAGCCGCGCCATCGAGACGACGCTCGGGTTGTTCGGCCCGTCGGCAGCGCCGATCCTCGTCGAGGCGCTGCACCGCGAGCGACTGGAGAGCAGCTGCGATATCGGCCGGCCTGCCGCGGCGCTGGCGCAGGACTTCCCGTCCCTCGCCTTCGACCATCTCGACGATCCGTGGTGGCACGATGGCGCCGAGAAGGACGCGCTCGGCCATGCCATCGAGCCCCACCACGTATTCGCCGGCCGGCTCGCCGGCTTCCGCGCCTGGCTTGCCGCAAGACCGGAGCGCAGCATCGCCGTCGTCGGTCACGGCACGTTCTTCCTTCACCTCACCGGCGTGCCCTTCGTCAATTGCGGCGTGCTGCGTTGGACGCCGTAATTCGGCCGGCTCTGGCGAGGACCATTCGGGCTTGAGTCGCGTTAGCGCAGCCGCATCAAGCGCTTCGCAGATCGCGGTGTCGGAATGCGTCGAAATCTTCGATGATACGCGCTGCGGGCAGCGACACCGTCGCAATCGTACCGGCTCCGGGCTCGCTGCTGAGATGGAGCGATCCGCCATGCGCCTCGATCAGGTGCTTGGTCAACGGCAGGCCGAGCCCAGTGCCGTCCTGGCGTCGATTGAGACCGCTATCGACCTGCCAAAACGGCTCCAACACTTTCGCGATATGGGCCTTGGCGATGCCAATTCCCGTGTCCTTTACAGCAAGGCGAAGACCGCCCGTCGCGTCGCGCTCGCCGGTCACCACGATGCGTCCGCCCGGCGGCGTGAACTTAAGCGCATTGCCGAGCAGGTTGAGGAGGATCTGTCGCATCCGCCTCGCATCGCCGCGGACGTGACGGATGTCCGGGCTGAGCTCGATCTTGGTCGCGATGCCGCCCTGCTCGACGCGGGGGGCGAGCATGCGGATGGCGCCGGCAACGAGGTTGTGAAGATCGATGCTTTCCTCGCTCAGCACAACCTGTCCGGCATCGAGCTTGGCGAGGTCGAGAATATCATTGATGAGCTGGAGCAGGTGCGAACCGCTCTTCGCAATGTCGGCGGCGTAGTCGAGGTAACGCGTATTGCCGATGGGACCGGCGATCTGGCGGGCGATCAGCTCGGCAAAGCCGATGACCGCGTTGAGCGGTGTCCGCAGCTCATGGCTCATATTGGCGAGAAATTCCGACTTTGCCCGGCTCGCCGCCTCGGCGGATTCCTTCGCCGCACGCATGACTTCCTCGGCCAATTTCGCCGATGTCACGTCAGTGCCGGTACCGCGGTAACCGGCGAAATTGCCGGAATCATCGAAGACCGGGTTGCCGCTGACGCGCCAATAGCGCTGCGAACCATCGGCAAGCGCGACGTGGTGAAGGTGATCGCGAAAGGGCAATCGGGTCGCCAACTTGGCTTCGAGTTGCAGCACGCTGTAATCCGTCACACCGACGGCGGACAAATCGTCGAGATCCTTACCAAGGAGGAGCTTAGCGTCGATGCCGGTGACGCTCGTGAAGCGGTCGGACAAATAGGTCGATCGGTTCATCGCGTCCCGTTCCCAAAACCAGTCGCCGGCGACTTCAGCGATATCGCGGAAGCGGCGCTCATCAGCCTCGGCCTGACGGTTCTTCTGCTCGACGAATTCGATGCTGGCACGCAACAGCTGAATGACGTTGGCGATGCCGGCATAGAGGCCGTCGCGCGTCAGGATCACCGCGGTGTCGATCGTCCGGTCGACTTCTCGCAGCAGCGGGCTGAGCTCCATCAGGCCGGCATTGCAGTCGACGACCACCGCGTCGGCATCCATCAGACGGGTAACCGGCTTGCGCTCGTAGAGATCGCGCCTGATGGGCACGGCAAACGTCGCGAACAAGACGCGCCGCGAGACCAGTCCGAGCGGCCGTCCACCTTCCACGACGGCAAGGGCGAAAAGTGCCGGCGCGGCGGCAAAGAGGCGGTAGGCATCGCCGCAGCTCGTCTGTTGCGATAACGGCGCCGCGCTGACCATGATCGATGCCGCCGTCCAGGAGCCAAAGCTGGACGGCGCCGGATTGGCAGGCGCGCACGACGACTCCGCGACTTGATCACCCTCACTCGACCAACTCATCGTGCCATCACCGTGCGATCGCCACTTACGTGATGATCTAGCGGGGGAAACTCTGCCAAAGATTTAAGATGAACATTAATGTTTTATGACAATCATGGGCCGCTATATACTGCGACATCGAGATAATTGGCGAATCTTCCCGTCGCCACTGCCCGGAAAGCGAGCGGGCTATGACCGGCGAATACTAGCGGCGCTGGCCGTCTCCGGCTCAATAAGGTCGCCCGCGCTCGGCACTGTGCGATAGCACGGCAGGCCATCGGCCATCTTGAGCCACGGCAGACGCTCGCCGGCGAAGACGTGGCATTGCGGCGTGAAGTCGTCGGGAGAATCGAAATTGCCCACCATGAGATGGACGTCGTCCGGCCAGCGCGTGCTCTCGAAGGTGAGCGAGGTACCGCAGCGCGGGCAGAAGCCGCGCCGTACCCCCGGCGAGGAGTCGTAATAAGTCGGATTATTGCCGGCAAAAGCGACATCCTCGCGACGGAAGCCGCAGGCGGCGGCCAGCGCGCCACCAGTCGACCGCCGGCAGGATTCGCAGTGACAGAGCACGACGAAGAGCGGCGCGCCAGTCGCCGTGAAACGTATAGCACCGCAATGGCAACGCCCGTGCCGTTCCGTCCGCGTTTCGCCCATGGCGTCCTCCTTGCCACGTGTCTGCCCGGTACGCCATTGAGCCATGCGTCGGGGTTGCGCACAAGCCGGCGGCGCGGCGCTTGTCTCGCCGGCCGGCCCATGCTTTCCTGCCCCTCCACCCCCAAGGGGAGGCCCCTCGGACGCATGATCGGAGGCCTGAGATGAGTGCGATCCTGCGCGACCTCGACGAGGCGCTCTCGATCATTGCCGATGGCGCGATGGTCGTCGTGCCGCCGGAATATGGCGGCGTCGCGATGGAGGCGACGCGCGCCCTCATTCGGCGCGGCATCAAGGGGCTGCATCTCGTCACGCTGCCCGCCTCCTCGCTGCAGGCCGATCTCCTGATCGGCGCTGGCGCCGTTGCGACCCTCGAAACCTCGGCGGTCAGCCTCGGCGAGTTCGGCCCGGCCCCCCGTTTCGGCGCCGCGGTGACGGCGGGAAGCTTGCGCGTCCTCGACGCTACCTGCCCGGCGATCCACGCTGCCCTGCAGGCGGCCGAGAAGGGCGTCCCCTTCATGCCGCTGCGCGGCCTCATCGGCTCCGACCTCGTCACGGTGCGACCCGACTGGCGCGTCATCGACAATCCCTTCGCCTCGGGCGGCGACCCCATCATCCTGCT
>DATAQP010000252.1:0-5062 GCA_036264595.1 Allostellaceae bacterium | reverse complement strand
AACCAGAAGAGGTTGAGGAAGAGCAGCGGATCGCCGCCGCCCGCCGGGTCGAAGAAGCTGGTGCCGAAATTGCGGTCGGTCAGCAACATGGTGATGGCGCCGCCGAGCACCGGCAGCGACAACAGCAGCAGGAAGGCGGTGACCAGGATCGACCACACGAAGAGCGGCATCTTGTGCAGCGTCATGCCGGGCGCGCGCATGTTGAAGATGGTGGTGATGAAATTGATGGCGCCGAGGATCGAGGAGGCGCCGGCGAGATGCAGCGAGAAGATCGCCATGTCCATCGCCGGCCCGGGATGGCCGATCGGACCGGAGAGCGGCGGGTAGATCGTCCAGCCGGTGCCGACGCCGGGGCCGACCATCGAGGAGCCGAGCAGCAGCAGGAAGGAGGGGACGAGCAGCCAGAAGCTGATGTTGTTGAGGCGCGGAAAGGCCATGTCGGGTGCGCCGATCATCAGCGGCACAAACCAATTGCCGAAGCCGCCGATCATCGCTGGCATGACCATGAAGAAGATCATGATGAGGCCGTGCGCCGTGGCGATGACGTTGTAGAGCTGATGATCCTCGATGATCGTGCCGGTCGGATGCATCAGCTGGGCACGGATCAACACCGAGAAGGCGCCGCCGATGAGACCGGCGATGATGGCGAAGATGATGTAGAGCGTGCCGATGTCCTTGTGGTTCGTCGAGCAGAACCAGCGCGTGAAGAAGCCCGGGTAGTGCCCGTGCTCGTCATCGCCATGGGCCCCATGGTCATGCGCCTGATCGTGAGCGTGCGTCGAAGATCCGGTAGCCATGATCTCTGTCCCTCTTCCCGAGACTACTGTGCGACTGCGGCGGCTGGCGCCGCGCCGGCGAGGCGGACGGCAACCGCGCTGTCGTTGCGCGCCTGTTTCTTCTTCTCGTCGATCCATTTCGCGAAGGCGTCCTTGGACACCGCCTCGACGACGATCGGCATGAAAGCATGATTGACGCCGCAGATCTGGTTGCACTGCCCGTAATAGACGCCCTCGTGCTCTACGTTGAACCACGTCTCGTTGAGGCGGCCGACGACGGCATACATCTGGACGCCGAAGGATGGGACGAACCAGCTATGCATGACGTCCGAGCCGGCGATCAGAACGCGCACATTCTCGCCGACCGGAACGACGAGGCGATTGTCGACGTCGAGCAGACGTTTCTGCCCTGGCTTCAGATCCTTGTCGGCGATTATGTTGCTGTCGAAGCCGACATCCCCGGCATCCGGGTACTCGTAGGACCAATACCATTGATGGCCGGTCACCTTGATTGTCATGTCGGCCTTCTGCGTGCGGTCCATGTAGTACATGAGCTTGAAGGACGGGATGGCGATGATCACCAGGATGAGCACCGGAACGACGGTCCAGATAACCTCGATCAGGGTGTTGTGCGTGGTCCGCGTCGGCACCGGATTGGCGCGCGAATTGAAGCGCAGGATCACGTAGGCGAGCAGCGCCATCACGAAGACCGTGATCAGCGTGATGATGATCAGCAGCTCGTTGTGAAAATCGGCGATCCGGTCCTTGACCGGCGTCGCCGCCTCCTGGAAGCCAAGCTGCCAGTTATGCGGCTCGATGACCCGCCCCGCCGGTGCGCTCGCCGACTGGGCGAAGCCGAGCGACGTCGACGCCGCACTGAATAGCAGGCTCAGCGCGGCGATACGAAACGCCTTGGCGCCAGACCGGTCGAACCTCATGCCCGCAAATCTCATGCTCATAGGCCTCTCGTCTCGGATCTGCCGAATTCGGGTCCGCCGAATTACGACTGCGCTAAAATCGGCTCGGCGCGGCGCCTTCGGAAACACCCTGCCTCGCCGGGAAACAGCGGGCTGCGGCAGCCCCGTCGAATGCGGCGCGAAATTACACTAAACCCGCCATCCGTCACAACTCAATCGACTGTCGCCCGGCCAGGCGGCACAACGACCGCCGCCGTCTTCCTCGCGCGGCCCGGCATGACCTGGCAATGGCCGAGCGGAAATTGCGACTTTATGCCGCATAAGCCGCCCGCCAACTCGCCCGGCAGGCGAGTATTGGGCCACCGATGGTCCGGCGCTTTCCAAGACGCCGCCGGATGCCCATATCAGCACGACGTGGCGCTCGGGAGCCCTCATATCGCGGACCATTCTGTGGTAGGAAGCCTAGCGCCGTGCCGCCGCCCCGCTCCACCGGCCGCCCCTTGCGGGCAGAACCGAGGATCCCATGACCGATCTCGCCGCCACCGACGATCTCTTCTTCAACCGCACCGGCATGGAGCGCGCACGCATCGAGGCTAGAGTCGGCGAGGCGCTCGCCGGCATGGATGACGGCGAGCTGTTCCTCGAATATAGCCAGTCGGAGAGCGTCGCCCTCGACGACGGCAAGATCAAGAGCGCCGCTTTCGATACGGCGCAGGGCTTCGGCCTGCGCGCCGTGTCCGGTGAGGCGACCGGCTTCGCCCATGCCTCCGAGCTGTCCGAGGCGGCGATCCAGCGTGCCGCCGCCACCGTCGGCGCCGTCAAATCCGGCCAGGGCGGCACCGCGATGGCCGGCCCGGCCGGCACCAATCGCAGCCTCTACACCGAAGAGAACCCGCTCGGCGCCGTCGATTTCGCCGCCAAGGCACAGCTCCTGGCCGAGATCGACGCCTATGCGCGCGGCAAGGACGCGCGCGTCCGCCAGGTAGCCGCCTCGCTCTCGGGAGTCTGGCAGGCGGTCCAGATCCTGCGCGCCGATGGCACGCGGGTGGGCGACATTCGCCCCCTCGTTCGCCTCAACGTCTCGATCGTCGTCGGGGAAGGCGAACGGATGGAGAGCGGCTCGTCGGGCGCCGGCGGCCGCGTCACCTATGCGCGCTATTTCGACCCCGAGCAGTGGCGCGGCCAGGTCGACGAGGCGCTGCGCCAGGCGCTGGTCAATCTCGACTCGGTGCCGGCACCCGCCGGCGAGATGACCGTCGTGCTCGGTCCCGGCTGGCCCGGTGTCATGCTCCACGAGGCGATCGGCCATGGCCTCGAAGGCGATTTCAACCGCAAGAAGACCTCGGCCTTCTCCGGCCTGGTCGGCCAGCGCGTCGCCTCGCCCGGCGTCACCGTCGTCGATGATGGCACGTTGCCCGACCGTCGCGGCTCGCTCACCGTCGACGATGAGGGCACGCCGTCGGCATACAACGTCCTCATCGAGGACGGCATTCTCAAGGGTTACATGCAGGATCGCCTCAACGCCCGGTTGATGGGGCTGAAGCCGACGGGCAATGGGCGGCGCCAAGGCTTCGCCCATGCGCCGATGCCGCGCATGACCAACACCTACATGCTGGCCGGTGACAAGGAACCGAAGGAGATCATCGCCTCGGTCAAGCGCGGGCTCTACGCGGTCAATTTCGGCGGCTGGCAGGTCGACATCACCTCGGGCAAATTCGTCTTCTCGGCCTCCGAGGCCTATCTCATCGAGAACGGCAAGGTCGGTCCGGCGGTCAAGGGCGCGACCTTGATCGGCAACGGACCGGACGCATTGACCAAGATCACCATGATCGGCAATGATTTGGCGCTCGACGACGGCGTCGGCACCTGCGGCAAGGATGGGCAGGGCGTACCGGTCGGCGTCGGTCAGCCGAGTCTGCGGATGGACGGGCTGACGGTCGGCGGCACGGCGACATAAGAGTGACCAGCCCGACCGTCGATCAGGCGGACGGGCGCGGAAATGACGAAAGGGTTGGCTGATCTGTCGCGGCGAATCTGCCTTGCCGTCCTCCTGAGCTTTTGTGGGATCGGCCAACTGCTTCCGGTCGAGAGGGCGATGGCCTGCGACCTCGCGCGCGTCCTGGCGCCGCGCTGGACGGTGCATGCCAACGGGACCGATTGGCTGGTCGACCCGTGCGGCGAGCGCTTCTACTCGGTCGGCGTCAACGTGCTCGACAGCGAGGTGCCGAAGCTGCCCTTGCCGGATGGCCGGTCGCGCTACGAGTGGCAGCGTTTCTACCCGTCGCTCGCTGCGTGGCACGACGACACGCTGGGACGCCTGCGCGGCTGGGGCTTTAACACCGCCGGCGCGTGGTCACTGCCGCCGGATGTCCTCAAGCTGCCCGAGATCGCCAATCTTGAGATCGGCCGCCTCGCCCGCTTCCATTGGTTCGACCCCTTCGATCCCGCCACCGAGCAGAGCATGCGCGCGTTGGCCCCCGGCCTCGTCGCGCCTTACAAGGGCAGCCCGTACCGGATCGGCTATTTCTCCGACAACGAGGTCGGCTGGTGGAGCGGCGCGCTCTTCGTCTTCTATTCGATGAAGCCGGCGAACAACTTCACCAAGCAGCGCTGGGTCGAGCTGCTGCGCGACCATTACGGCGGCGACTGGGACCGTTTCCTCGCCGATTTCCTGCCGCCTGCCGGGGTCGCCTCGTGGGACGCGTTGCTGCATGCCGAGAGCGCGACGAAGCTGCGGCCGGGCGGCAACGGCATCGCCGCGGTGCGCCGCTTCACCGGCGCCGTCGCCGAGCATTACTACGCCTTGATCGAGCGCGTGCTGCGCGAGGCCGATCCCGACGCGCTGCTCTTCGGCGATCGCCTGCCGATCTATTACGATCCGGTCGCCGTGCGCGCCATGGCGCGCCATGTCGACGTCATCGCCATGAACTACAATATCGACAGCCCCGAGGGGTGGGTGGCGCATTATTTCTTCGACGGGCTGCGCCAGCTCACCGGCGGCAAGCCGGTGCTGATCTCGGAATGGTTCTTCGCCGCCACGGAGAACCGCAGCGGCAACCACAATAACGGCCATCTGATGACGGTGGCGACGCAGGCCGAGCGGGCGCGGGGCGCCGCGGCCGCGACGCTCAACCTCGCCGCCGTGCCGGAGATCGTCGGCAGCCATTGGTTCCAGCTCGCCGACCATCCGACAGGTGGGCGGGCGGATGGCGAGGACTACGATTTTGGCCTCGTCGATATCAACGACCAGCCTTATCGCCGCCTTACAGCGGCCCTGACTGCCGCAAACGCCGAGGCGGCCTCAATTCACGCCGAAGCGACCGCGCCCGATCACGATCCTCCCCGCAACATCACCGTGCCGCACGCCGC
>DATAQP010000239.1:0-5060 GCA_036264595.1 Allostellaceae bacterium | reverse complement strand
AAGTGAAGCGGATACCGCTTCCGGGCGAGTCGTCGTTTCGGCGGCGGAGCCGATGAGCCTGGAGGATTCGCTCGCCGAGGATAGCCAGATGGCGGCGGGTGCGGCGGCGATCCGGCGCGTGCTGAAGACGCTGCCGCCGAGCCCCGGCGTCTATCGCATGCTCGATCGCAAGGGCGACGCGGTCTACGTCGGCAAGGCGCGCAACTTGAAGGCGCGGGTGCAGCACTACACCAACCTCGGCAATCTCTCGACGCGGCTCCGGCGCATGGTGGCGGAGACCACGACGCTCGAGGTGGTGGTGACCCACACCGAGGTCGAGGCGCTGCTGCTCGAGAACAATCTCATCAAGAAATTGATGCCGCGCTACAACGTGCTGCTGCGCGACGACAAATCCTTTCCCTTCATCGCCATCAATGCGGCGCACGATTTCCCGCAGCTCTCCAAGCATCGCGGCCCGCAGGACAAGGCGAGTGAATATTTCGGCCCCTTCGCCTCGGCGGGCGCGGTCAACCGCACGCTGATCGCCCTGCAGCGCGCCTTTCTGCTGCGCTCGTGCAGCGACAGCATGTTCGCCAGCCGCACGCGGCCCTGCCTGCTCTACCAGATCAAGCGTTGCAGCGCGCCCTGCGTCGGCCGCATCGATCGGGACTCCTATGCCCGCTTCGTCGCCGAGGCGCGCGACTTCCTGCGCGGCCGCGGCAAGGACGTCCAGTCGACGCTCGCGCAAGACATGCAGGCCGCCTCCGCGGCGCTCGATTTCGAGGCCGCCGCCCTCATCCGCGACCGCATCCGCGCCCTCACCCATGTCCAGGGGCAGCAGGACATCAACGTGCAGAGCGTCGCCGATGCCGATGTCATCGCCGCGCACCAGGCGGGCGGCCAGACCTCGATCCAGGTCTTTTTCTTCCGCGGCGGTCAGAATTGGGGAAATCGCGCGTATTTCCCCAGTCACGACCGGCAATTGCCGGTCGAGGAGGTGCTCGCCTCCTTCCTCGGCCAGTTCTACGACAACAAGCCGCCGCCACCGCTGATCCTGCTGAGCCATGCGCTTGCCGAGGCCGAGCTGATCGCCGAGGCGCTGAGCATCCGCGCCGAGCGCAAGGTTACCTTGCTCGTGCCCCAGCGCGGCGAGCGGGCGCGTCTGCTCGGTCACGCCCTCAACAACGCGCGCGAGGCGCTCGGCCGGCGCGTCGCCGAAAGCGCATCGCAACGCAAGCTGCTCGAAGGCGTCGCCGCGACGTTCGGGCTGGAGGCGCCGCCCCGCCGCATCGAGGTTTACGACAACAGCCACATCCAGGGCACCAACGCGGTCGGCGCGATGATCGTCGCCGGACCCGAGGGGCTGATGAAGAGCGCCTACCGCAAATTCAACATCAGGGGCGGGGATCTCCCGTCCGAACCCGCCAGCGCGCCTCCCCTCGGAGAAATGGTAGGGCCCGATGATCAGCATCGGGAAGGTGAGGAAGAGATGGAGCGGCCGGTTCTGCCGCCCGCTGCCGCCCTCGTTCCGGGCGACGATTACGGCATGATGCGCGAGGTGCTGGTCCGCCGCCTGGCGCGCGCCCTCAAGGAGGACCCCGAGCGGGCGCGCGGCGCCTGGCCCGATCTCATCCTGGTCGATGGCGGCGCCGGTCAGCTCTCGGTCGCCACGGAGGTGCTCGGCGAGCTCGGCATCACCGACGTCGCGGTGGCGGCGATCGCCAAGGGGCCGGACCGCAATGCCGGCCGTGAGCGCTTCTTCGTGCCCGGCAAGGCGCCGTTCAGCCTGGACCCGCGCGATCCCATCCTCTACCTCCTGCAACGTCTGCGCGACGAGGCGCATCGCTTCGCCATCGGCACCCATCGCGCCAGGCGCGCCAAGAGCATCGGTCATTCGCTGCTCGATGACATCCCCGGCATCGGCGCCAGCCGCAAGAAGGCGCTCTTGCACCATTTTGGTTCGGCGCGCACCGTGGCGCGCGCCGGCCTGGCCGAGCTCGAGCGGGTCGACGGCATCTCGAAGCGCGTGGCGAAAAAGATTTATGAGCATTTCCATGTCGACGGCTAAGATGGCGGCAAGCGCCTCGCCTGTCGCGCGCGAGGCCGGGCCGGATTCATGCTGATACAGCTGCCCAACCTGCTGACTCTGTCGCGCATCGCGGTCATTCCGCTGATGGTCGGGACGTTCTATCTGCCCTGGGGTTATTCGCAGTGGCTCGCTTGCGGATTGTTCGCCGCCGCCGGCGTGACCGACTATCTCGACGGTCATTTCGCCCGTCGCTGGAAGCAGCATTCGGAGATCGGCCGTTTTCTCGATCCGATCGCCGACAAGCTGCTCGTCGGCGCCGCCCTCTTCATGCTCGCCGCCTTCGTGCGCATCTCGCCGACGGCGATCCTGCCCGCGCTCGTCATCTTGAGCCGCGAGATCCTCGTCTCCGGTTTGCGCGAGTATCTCGCCGGGCTGCGCGTACGGGTGCCGGTGTCGCGCCTCGCCAAGTGGAAGACCGGCATCCAGATGACGGCGATCGGCTTCCTGCTGGTCGGCGATGCCGGACCCGACATCCTGCCGGTGCAGGCTATCGGCGAGGCACTGCTTTGGATCGCCGCGCTGCTCACCCTGGTGACCGGCTATGACTATCTCCGCGCTGGCCTGCCGCACATGACCGAGGACCGACCGAGCCGGCGCCTGCGCCGGCTGCGCGGCATCAAGCCGGTGAAGCCGGACGCGCTCTGACCAACGCCATGCCCGAGACTGCAGCGCGCCTGAGGACACGAGCTCGATGAAGATCTTCGGTCTCGCCGGTTGGAGCGGCAGCGGCAAGACGACGCTGGTGGAACGACTGCTGCCCGCCTTTATCGGTCGCGGCCTCACCGTGTCGACGCTCAAGCACGCGCATCACAGCTTCGACATCGATCAGCCGGGCAAGGACAGCTGGCTGCATCGCCAGGCGGGCGCGCATGAGGTGATGGTCAGCTCGGCCAATCGCTGGGCCTTGATGCACGAGCATCGCGGCGCGCCGGAGAGCGGGCTCGACGTGCTCCTCTCGCATATGTCGCCGGTCGATCTCGTCATCGTCGAAGGCTTCAAGAGCCATCCCCATCCCAAGCTCGAGGTGCATCGCCCGAGCCTCGACAATCGGCTGCTCTGCCGCGACGATCCCGCCATCGTCGCGGTGGCTAGCGACGGCGATCTCGCCGCTCTCCCGGTGCCGCTCCTGGCGCTCGACGACACCGTGGCGATCGCCGATTTCATCATCGCCCATTGCCGCTTGAAGGCGAGGTGATGGCGCAGCTCAGCGACGATTGCTTCGCCTTCGGCGGCCCGTTGATGACCGGCGCGGCGGCCCTCGACCTCCTGCGCAGCAAGACGGTCGCCTTGCCCGAGAGCGAGATCGTGCCGCTCGGCGGCGCCCTCGGCCGTTTCCTCGCCGCCGATCTCGTCTCCCCGCGCGCGGTGCCGCCGCACGATAATTCGGCCGTCGATGGCTACGCCGTGTTCCATGCCGATCTGCTCGAGGATCGCGACACCATCCTGCCGGTCGGCGGTCGCGTAGCGGCCGGCCATCCGCTCGGCCGTCCGGCGCGCCGCGGCGAGGCGATCCGCATCTTCACCGGCGCCGAGATGCCCGAGGGGCCGGATACGGTGATGATGCAGGAGGATTGCGTCGTGCTGGACGACAAGGTCCAGCTGCGCCCCGGCCTCAAGAGGGGCGCCAACCGGCGCCGTGCCGGCGAGGATGTCGCCGTCGGCGCAATCGTCATTCCCGCCGGGCGTCGTCTGCGCGCGCAGGAGCTTGGTCTCGCCGCCGCCCTCGGCTTTGCCGAAATCAGCGTCTACCGCCGGCTGCGCGTCGCCATCTTCTCGACCGGCGACGAGCTCACCGAGCCGGGCGCCTTTCTGTCCGACGGCGCGATCTACGACGCCAATCGCCACACCATCGCGGCGCTGCTCCAGGGGCTCGGCTGCGCGGTGACCGATCTCGGCATCCAGCCCGACCGCCCGGCGGCGATCCGCGATGCCCTCGCTGCTGCGGCCGCCGCGCATGATCTCGTGATCACCTCGGGCGGCATGTCGACGGGCGACGAGGATCACGTCAAGGCGGCGGTCGAGACGCTCGGTTCGCTGCATTTCTGGCGCCTCGCCATCAAGCCGGGCCGGCCGGTGGCGCTCGGCCAGATCGGCCGCGCGCCCTTCATGGGCCTGCCGGGCAATCCGGTTGCCGTGATGGTGACCTTTCTCATCCTGGCGCGCCCGCTGATCCTGCGCCTCGCCGGGGCGAGCGAGATCATGCCGCGTGCCTACCGCGTGCGCGCCGGCTTCGACTATCGTAAGAAGCCCGAGCGGCGCGAATATATCCGCGCCCGGCTCGAGGCCGACGGGTCAGGCGGCTGGATCGCGCGCAAATTTCCGCGCGACGGTGCCGGCATCCTCTCGTCGATGGTCGAGTCGGACGGGTTCGTCGTCCTCGGCGAGACGGTGACCCGGCTCGATTCCGGAAGCGAGGTCGATTTCCTGCCGTTTCGTGAGGTGCTGGATTGACGCCTCGCGCGGCGCGGGCCAAATAGCGCGCATGAGAATTCTCTATTTCGCCTGGCTGCGCACCAAGATCGGCTTTGCCGAGGAGCGCGTCGAGCCACCCGAGGACGTGACCGACGTCGCCGCGCTGCTGCGCTGGCTGCAGGGCCGCGGACCCGGCTTCGCGGCGGCGCTTCAGGATCTCTCGGTGGTGCGCGTCGCCGTCAACCAGGACTATGTCAAGCCGAGCCATCGGTTGAATCGCGATGACGAGGTCGCGTTGTTTCCGCCGGTGACGGGAGGCTGAGGCGATGATCCGCGTCCAGCGCGAGGATTTCGATATCGGCGCCGAGATCGCCAAGCTGACCGCCGCCAATCGTCAGATCGGCGGGGTCGCCAGCTTCGTCGGGTTGGTGCGCGAGATGGCGGGTGGGGCGGCGATTGGCGCGATGACGCTCGAGCATTATCCCGGAATGACCGAGTAGAAGCTCGCCGAGATCGAGAAAGAGGCGTGCCGGCGCTGGCCGCTCGACGCCTCGCTGATCATCCACCGCTACGGGCGGCT
>DATAQP010000223.1:0-2246 GCA_036264595.1 Allostellaceae bacterium | reverse complement strand
TCAAGGTGCGCGGCAAGCTGGAGCCGCAGCAGGTCAACGCCATCCGTCATCTGACGGCCTCCGCCGTCAACGGCCTCAAGCCCGAACGCGTGTCCATCGTGGACGAAACCGGCCGCCTGCTCGCCGACGGCGCCCACGCTGCCGAGAACGGTGGCGGCGACAGCGCCGACGAGCGGAAGATCGCCTACGAGCGGCGCCTGCGCCAGCAGGTGGAGGAGATCGTTTCCTCGGTGGTGGGGCCCGGCCATGCCCGGGTGCAGCTCACCGCCGATTTCGACTTCAACAAGGTGACCCAGACCTCGGAGAAATTCGATCCCGAAGGGCGGGTCCTGCGCTCGAGCCAGACCCGGGAGGAATCGGCGGCCACCGCCGACAACAGGCAAGGCCAGGTGACCGTCGGCAACGCCCTGCCGGGCGGGCCGACCCCGGACACTCCCGCCACGCCGCGCGATCAGAGCCACAAGACCGAGGAAATCGTCAATTACGAGATTTCCCGCTCCACCAAGACCGAGGTGACCGAAGGCGGCCGCCTGAACCGCGTCTCGGTGGCGGTGTTGGTCGACGGCAACTACACTCACAACGACAAGGGCGAGACCGTCTACCAACCGCGCGACAAGGACGAGATCGATCACATCGCCGCCCTCGTGCGATCCTCGATCGGCTTCGATCAGAAGCGCGGCGATCAGGTAGAGGTGGTCAACCTGCGCTTTGCCGAGGTGCAGAACGCCGGACTGCCGCAGCCGACCGGCCTGATGGCGCTGCTGCAGTTCACCAAGGACGACATCATGCATTGGGCCGAGGAGCTCGTCATGGTGCTGCTCGGCATCGTCGTCCTCTTGCTGGTGGTGCGCCCGCTGGTCAAGCGCGTCGTCACGCCCGACCAGCTTCTCCTCGGAGGCGACGCCGGCGCACTCGGCGGCGCGGGTGTCGCCGGCGCCCCCGAGCAGATCAAGGTCGCTCCCAGCGCCACCGCCAAGATGATCGATGTCGCTCAGGTGCAGGGCCAGGTGCACGCCCAGTCGGTGCAGAAGGTCGGCGAGCTTGCCGACAAGAACCCGACCGAGGCCATCTCCATCATCCGCAGCTGGCTGCACGAAGGCGCCTGATCGCACGCAATGGCCACCGTCTCCAACAAGCCGCAGACCGAGATCGCCAGCGTGATCGCCGCGCTGGCCAGCCGCCAGAGCGAGCATGTCAACCGTCGCAAATTGACCGGTCCGGAGCGCGCGGCCGTGTTGATGCTGGCGCTCGGCCAGCAGCACGGCGCCAACATCTGGAACCAGCTCGACGACGACGAGCTGCGCGAGATCTCGATCGTCATGTCGACCCTGGGCACGATCGAGGCCGAGTCGGTCGAAGCCCTGCTGCTCGAGTTCGTCTCGCGCATGTCGGCGTCCGGCGCGCTGATGGGCAACTACGACGCCACCGAATCCCTGCTGCGGCAGTACCTGCCGCCGGAGCGCGTCAGCGGCATCATGGACGAGATCCGCGGACCGGCCGGCCGCAACATGTGGGAGAAGCTCTCCAACGTCCAGGAAGGCGTGCTCGCCAACTATCTCAAGAACGAATATCCGCAGACCATCGCAGTCGTGCTGTCGAAGCTGCGGCCCGAGCATGCCGCGCGCGTGCTGAGCATTTTGCCCGAGGAACTCGCGCTCGACGTCGTCAACCGCATGCTCAGGATGGAGGCGGTGCAGAAGGAGGTGATCGAGCGGGTCGAGCAGACTTTGCGCACGGAGTTCATGTCCAATCTCTCGCAGACGCGCCGGCGCGACGCGCACGAGGTGATGGCCGAGATCTTCAACAATTTCGACCGCCAGACCGAGACCCGCTTCATGACGTCGCTGGAAGGCGACAACCGCGAGAGCGCGGAGCGCATCAAGGCGCTGATGTTCACCTTCGACGACCTGGTCCGGCTCGACACCGGCTCGGCGCAGACGCTGATGCGCCACATCGACAAGGACAAGCTCGCGGTGGCGCTCAAGGGCGCGGGCGAGCCGGTGCGCGAGTTCTTCATGTCCAACATGTCGACACGCGCGGCCAAGATGCTGATCGACGATATGCAGGCCTTGGGGCCGGTGCGGCTGCGCGAGGTCGACGAGGCACAGTCGCAGCTCGTCAACCTTGCCAAGGATCTGGCCGCCAAGGGCGAGATCATGATCTCGAAGGGCCGCAACGACGAGGAGCTGATCTATTGAGCCCCGCCCGGACCAAGCGAGAATCGGCGCCAGCAGGAGCCCGGGCAT
>DATAQP010000156.1:0-3568 GCA_036264595.1 Allostellaceae bacterium | reverse complement strand
CTCGGGTCTGGTTCTCAGCCTCGAGCTCGCATTCATCGGCATCATCATCGGCATGGCGATCGGCCTCGCCCTCGCGCTCGCCTATACCGGTGCCGGGCGCGTCGTCCGCACCGCGATCGCCTGCTATGTCGAGTTCATCCGAAACGTTCCGCTGCTCCTGCTGGTCTATCTCGTCTTCTACGGAATTCCGAGCGTCGGCGGCTTCGCCTATGACGCCACCACCAGTTTCGTCGCCACGCTGGCAATTTACGCCGGCGCCTACCTCGTCGAAGTGTTTCGGGCCGGTCTCGATGCGATCCCCAAAGGCTTGATCGATGCCGGCAAGGCTATCGGCCTCACGCCGATGCAGCTTCTCGTCTATGTCCGGCTGCCGACCATGTTCCGCATCGTCCTGCCGTCACTCTCGAACGCCTATATCTCGCTGTTCAAGGACACCTCGCTCGCCTCGGTGATCGCGGTGCCGGAGCTCACCTACGGCGCCAACTGGATCTATACGAACACGTTCCGCATCGTCGAGGTTTACGCCGTGGTGACGCCGCTCTACCTGGTCACCGGCTATCTGTTGCTGTTCGCGCTGCAGCGTCTCGAACGGCGCTACGTCATCAGGCGGGTGTGATGGAAGTCGCCCTCAAGAGCCTGCCCTTCCTATGGAGCGGGCTTCTCATCACGCTCCATGTCTCGGCACTCGTCGTCATCATCGCGCTCGTCCTCGGCGTCGTCCTGGGCGTCGCTCTCACCTACGGGCCGCGCTGGCTCTATTGGCCGATCCGTCTCTATAGCGACTGCCTGCGCGGCATTCCCCTCCTCGTCCTCATCTTCTTCGTCTACTACGCACTGCCGATGAGCGGCTGGAGCGTCAACAATTTCTGGGCGGCGGTCGCGGCGCTGTCGGCCTTCGAGACAGCGCATGTGCTCGAGGTGACGCGCGGCGCGCTGCAGTCGATCCATACCGGCCAGACCGAGGCCGGCAAGGCGATCGGCCTCACCTTCAGCCAGCGCATGGCCTATGTCATCTTTCCGCAGGCTCTGCGGCGCTTCCTGCCGCCCTGGATCAACTCGGTGGTCGACACCGTCAAGGGCAGTGCACTGGTATCGCTGGTCGGCATCGTCGATCTCATGCTCGCGATCCAGCAGGTAATCGGCCGCACCTTCGAGCCGATGCCGCTTTACGTGCTGGGAGCGCTGATGTATTTCGCGATCAACTTCACCCTGTCCTTGGCGAGCCGCCGCCTCGAGGCGCGCTTTGCCTATATCCGCGAATAGGGCGACTTCATGAGCGAGCCCCTCGTGCGCATCCGAGCGCTCAAGAAGTCATTCGGCGCCAACAAGGTGCTCGATGGCGTCGACCTGGAGGTGCATCGCGGCGAGGCGGTGGTGGTGATCGGCGCCTCGGGCAGCGGCAAGACGACGTTGCTGCGCTGCATCAACCTGCTCGAGCGCTACGACGAGGGGTCGATCATGGTCGACGGCGTCGAAGTCGGCTATCGCGACGTCAATGGCACGCGGCGCCGCCGTAGCGAGCGCGAGCTCGCGGCCATTCGCGCCGATCTCGGCATGGTCTTCCAGCTCTTCAACCTGTTCCCGCACCTCACCGCAATCGAGAACGTTATGCTCGGGCTGCGCAAGGTCCGGCGCATGGCCAAAGGAGAGGCGCGGGCGGTGGCCGGGCAATGGCTCGACCGCGTCGGGCTCGCGGACAAGTTCGACAGCCTGCCCATCCAGCTCTCCGGTGGTCAGCAGCAGCGGGTCGGCATTGCGCGCGCGGTCGCCATGGGGCCGAAGGTTCTGCTCCTCGACGAGATCACTTCAGCGCTCGACCCCGAGCTCGTCGGCGAGGTACTGACCGTGGTGCGCGAGCTCGCCGAGGAGGGCATGACGATGATCGTCGTCACCCATGAGATGACCTTCGCCCGCGACGTCGGCGCACGTATCGTCTTCATGGATGGCGGCCGCATCCTCGTCGAGGGCACGCCACGCGAGGTGCTGGCCGCACCTAGCAACGAGCGCCTCAAGAGCTTCCTCGCCCGCATCGAGATGAAGCATCACGGATAACGCGCCAGGACCATCAGCCTAGGGAACCCGCCATGACTGTGAACCGATCCGACATTCGCGAACGACTGGGCCTGCGCCCGATCATCAACGTCTCCGGCACGATGACCACGCTGGGCGCCTCGATCGTGGTGCCCGAGGCGATCGAGGCGGTCGCCGGGATCCTGCCGGAGTTCGTCGAGATCAACGATCTCCAGCGCAAGGCGAGCGCGGTGATCGCCCGGCTGACGGGTGGCGAGGCCGGGTGCGTCACCGCCTCGGCATCCGCCGGCATCACGCTTGGCGTCGCCGCGGCGATGACCGGGTCCGATTTCGCCAGGATCGAGCAGCTCCCCGACGCCACTGGCATGAAGCACGAGGTGGTGATCCAAAGCGGCCACATGGTGAGCTACGGCGCGCCGATCGAGCAGGGCATCCGCCTCGCCGGCGCCACGGTCGTGCCGGTCGGCGAGGCGACCAGCGTGCGGCGCTATCAGCTCGACGGCAAGATCACCGAGCGCACCGCGGCGGCCGTCTACGTCGTCTCGCATCACGTCGTCGCATATGGTCAGCTGCCGCTCGCCGAGTTCGCCGCTGCCTGCCACGCGCGCGGCGTCCCGGTGATCGCCGATCTCGCCTCGGAATACGATCTCCGTGGCTTTCTGCGCGACGGCGCCGATCTCGCAGTCTACAGCGCGCACAAATTCCTCAGCGGTCCGACGGCGGGTATTATTGCCGGGCGCAAGGATCTCGTGCGCGCCGCCTTCCTGCAGAATTTCGGCATCGGCCGCGGCATGAAGGTCGGCAAGGAGGGAATCGCCGGCACGATCGCCGCTCTGCAAGCCTGGGAGCGCCGTGACCACGCCGGCATCCGCGCCGCCGAGAAGCGCCATCTCGACCTCTGGGTCGCCCGCTTGTCTTCTCTGCCAGGCGTCACCGCAACCATCGTCGCCGATCCGACCGACAATCCGCTCGACCGCCTCAAATTCGCCGTCGAGCCGGAGCGTGCGCGGATTACCGCCTGGGGCCTTGCCGACGCGCTCGCGGCCGGTGACCCACCGGTCATCGTGCGCGATCACGAGGTCGAGCATGGCTTCTTCTATCTCGATCCCTGCAACCTGCATCCGGGCGAGGGCGAGATCGTCGCCGACCGCATCGCCGGTGAGCTCGAGCGCGCCCGCAAGCTCAACGTGACATCGGCCGACACCCCGGCGGTGCGGCGCGCCGACCGCTTCGAGCGCCTGTTGCGCTGGCCCGACTGAACGCCGATTCCGCCAGGACAGAGCGCGCTGCTGCGCGATTCCATCGCACACTCCAAGGAGCACATCCGCATGACCGACGACGCCAACGCCAAACCCGGTTTCGGCACCCGCCTCGTCCATCTCGGGCGAGCCGGGACGCATGTGCATGGCTTCGTCAATCCGCCGCTCTATCGCGGCTCGACCGTGCTGCAGCCGACCGTGGCGGCGCGCCGCGAGGCGGGCAATCACCGGCTTGAGCAGGCGCTGATCTACGGCGTGCTCGGCGGCCCGACCCACCA
>DATAQP010000141.1:0-8082 GCA_036264595.1 Allostellaceae bacterium | reverse complement strand
GATCGATCGTGACATAGGCGGCGAGCCCGTTCTGCTGCTGATCGCTGGCGACATCCTCGAATTGCGGCAGCTGCGCCAGGCGGTCGACCAGCTTGGGCGCCCAGGCGGCGAGCTCGTCGGGATTGGCATCCTCGAGGGCGAAACGGTATTGCGAGCGGCTGACCGTGGCGTCGATCGAGAGATCCTGCACCGGCTGCATGTGCAGCGCGATGCCGGGCACATTCGCCAGCCGCTCCTCGAGGCGGCGGATCACCGTTGAGACGTCGTCGCTGCGCTCGCCATGCGGCTTCAGATTGATCAGGAGCCGGCCACTGTTCAGCGTGATGTTGGTGCCGTCGACGCCGATGAAGGAGGACAGGCTCTGCACCGCCGGGTCCTTGAGCACGGCAGCGGCCAGCGCCTGCTGGCGCTCGGCCATGGCGGCGAAGGAGATCGATTGCGGCGCCTCGGAGATGCCTTGGATGAGGCCGGTGTCCTGCACCGGAAAGAATCCCTTCGGGATGACGACGTAGAGATAGGTGGTCGCCGCCAGCGTCGCGACGGCGACGATCAGCGTCGCCAGTTGGCGATCGAGCACCCAGACGAGCGCACGGTCGTAGCGTCCGGTCAGGCGCTCGAACCAGTCGCGCTTCGGCTCCCGTCCCGGCGCCGTCGCCGCCTTGCGCTCGCGCCGCATCAGCTTGGCGCATAGCATCGGCACGAGGGTCAGCGAGACGCCGGCAGAGATCAGGATGGTCACCGCCAGGGTGATGGCGAACTCGCGGAACAGTCGCCCGACCACGTCGCCCATGAAGAGCAGCGGGATGAGCACGGCGATCAGCGAGACGGTCAGCGAGATGATGGTGAAGCCGACCTGCTTGGAGCCCTTGAGCGCCGCACGCAGCGGCGTCTCGCCTTCCTCGATGTAGCGCGCGATGTTCTCGATCATGACGATCGCATCGTCGACGACGAAGCCCGTGGCGATGGTGAGCGCCATCAGCGAGAGGTTGTTGAGGCTGAAATGCAAGAGGTACATGGCGCCCAGCGTGCCGACGAGCGAGATCGGCACCGAGAGGCTGGGAATGATCGTCGCCGGGATGTTGCGCAGGAAGACGAACATGACGATGACGACGAGGATGACGGCGAAGCCGAGCTCGAGCTCGACGTCGCGCACCGAGGCGCGGATGGTGACGGTGCGGTCGGTGACGATGGCGACGTCGATGCCCGACGGCAGGGCGCTCTGCAGCTGCGGCAGCTGCTGCTTGATGCGGTCGACGACATCGATGACGTTGGCGCCGGGCTGGCGCTGCACGTTGAGGACGACCGCCGGCACCGTGTTCATCCAGGCGGCGAGCTTGACGTTCTCGGCGCTGTCCTGGACCTGGGCGACGTCGGAGAGCCGCACCGGCGCGCCGTTCTTGTAGGCGATGACGAGGCTGCGATAATCCGCCGCCGATTGCAGCTGATCGTTGGCGTTGATCGTATAGGCGCGGCTGGGGCCGTCGAAATTGCCCTTCAGCGTATTGACGTTGGCGGTGCCGATGGTGGTGCGCAGATCGTCGAGATTGAGGCCGTAGGCGGCAAGCGCGCGCGGATTGGCCTGGATGCGCATGGCCGGGCGCTGGCCTCCGCTGACGCTGACCAGGCCGACGCCGGGAAGCTGCGAGATCTTCTGCGCCAGCCGCGTATCGGCGAGATCCTCGACCTGCGGCAGCGGCACCGTCGCCGAGGTGAGGGCGAGCGTCAGGATCGGCGCGTCGGCCGGGTTGACCTTGGCATAGATCGGCGGCGCCGGCAGATCCGAGGGCAGCAGATTGCCGGCGGCATTGATCGCCGCCTGGACCTCCTGCTCGGCGATGTCGAGGGTGAGATCGAGGCCGAACTGAAGGGTGATCACCGAGGCGCCCGCCGAGCTCGACGACGACATCTGATTGAGGCTCGGCATCTGGCCGAACTGGCGCTCGAGCGGCGCCGTCACCGACGAGGTCATGACGTCGGGGCTGGCGCCCGGATAGAAGGTCTGCACCTGGATCGTCGGATAGTCGACTTCCGGCAGGGCGGAGAGCGGCAGGAATTTGTAGGCGACAATGCCGACGAGCAGCACCGCCACCATCAGCAACGAGGTGGCGACCGGCCGCAGGATGAAGGGTTGCGAAGGATTCATCGCGCCACGCTCACGACCCGCCGGCGACGCCCGGATTCAAGCAGGGCGGGCTCATGGGGTTTTCTGTCCTTGCGCCCCGTCGCGGCGGCGCGGCGCGGCCGGTTGCGCCGGATTGGCGGGGGCGGCAGCGCCGGCGGTATCGCGGCGGCTGATCTTGGCGCCGTCGCGCAGCTTGTCGGCGCCGTCGACGACGACCTGGTCGCCGGGCGCGAGACCGGACGCGACGGCGACCCGCTCGCCATTGGTCGGGCCGAGCTTGACCGGGCGCACCGTCACCGTGTCGTCCGGGTTGATCAGATAGACGTAGGACCCGGCGGCGCCGCGCTGGACCGCCGAGCTGGCGACGATGGTGGTGTCGTTGAGCGTGTCGACGGTCAGGTGGACGTTGACGAACTGGTTGGGAAAGAGCTCGAACCCGGCATTGTCGAACTGCGCGCGCAGCTTGACCGTCCCCGTGCTGGTGTCGACCTGATTGTCGACCGTGCTGAGCTGACCGGTGGCGAGCTTGGTGGTGCGGCTGCGGTCATAGGCGTCGACCGGCAGCGTCGCGCCCGCCCGCAGCCGCCGCATGATCGCCGGGACCTCGTCCTCAGGGACGGTGAAGATCACGGTGATCGGCTGGATCTGCGTGATGACGACGATGCCGTTGGTGTCATTGGTCTGGACATAGTTGCCGACATCGACCTGGCGCAGGCCGACCCGGCCGCTGACCGGCGCGGTGATATGGCAATAAAGGACGTTGAGCTTGGCGTTGTCGACCTGCGCCTGATCGGTCATCACCGTGCCCTGCAGCTGGTGCACCAGCGCATCCTGCGTGTCGAGCTGCTGGTGGGGGATGGAATCCTGCGCGACGAGCTTGCGGTAGCGCGCGAGATCGAGCTCGGCATTCTTCAGCAGGGCCTGATCGCGGGCGAGCTGGCCCTGCATCTGGCCGAGCGCGAGATCATAGGGCCGGCTGTCGATCTCGGCGACGAGATCGCCTTTCGCCACCATCTGGCCTTCCTGGAAATTGAGCTTCATCAGCTGGCCGCTGATTTGCGTGCGGATCGTGACGGTGGCAAGCGGCGTCACCGTGCCGAGCTCGTCGAGGGTGATGTCGATCGCCCCCTTCTGCGCCGTATCGGCGAGCACCGGCATCGGGCCGCTGGTCGCGAAGCGTGGCATCGCGGTCTGCGTGCCCGGCCTGGAATGGATCCACCAGGCGATTCCGGCGGCGATCAGCAGCGCGGCGGCGATCCAGGCGGCGGCGCGCCAGCGGCTGCCCCGGCGCGTCGGCGCGCCGAGCAGCGGCGCGTCGGGCCGGAGGTCCTCGATCAGCTTCTGGTCGTCCATGGTCGCTCGTCTGGCGTGTTCACCGCTTCATCCTGGCTAGGCGTGGCGGCCTTTCCTCGACAATCGCCCGGAGTACGCATCGTCGATAGGCCAGCAATGGTCCCGGACGGCGGAGCTGGCGGGCCGAAGGGCTTTTCGCGCAGAACAGGCTGACATCGCTTTCGTTTTAGGCGCTCGGCGGCGAAACAATCCCCGTCATTGCCGGTGCGGCTGCTCGGCGAAAGCCGCAGCGCATGCGATATCGGCCGGAAGCCGAGCGCGAGGTCTCCTTTCCGGATAACGATCCGGCGCCGTGTCTTGTTGCCTCGGCAATGTAACCGGAGGTTTTGCCGCCCCTCGGCTTCGCGCCACTTTCTAGGTGATCGCATTCGGCGCCTGCGGCACCGTCTTCCAGAATTCGTTGTCATGGCCGAAGAAGATGCGGGCTCCGCCCGCCTGCAGCCGCGCCAGCGTCTCGAGCGAGCGATGCATCGCCTCGCGGTCATGGACGCGGACCGGCAGGCGCCGCTCCGCCAGTGTGCGGCAGAAATAGCAGGCATCGGCGGCGAGCACGATTTCGCCGGAAGCGAGCTTGAGCTTGAGCGATTGATGGCCGGGCGTGTGGCCGTAGGTCGGGAACAGCACGACACTGCCGTCGCCGAAGAGATCGTGCTCCCCCGCGATCGTCTTCACCTTGTGGCCGAGATCGTAGTCGCGCGGGTTGAAGCCGCGCAGCGCCGCCATCTCGGGATCCTGCCCGGCCTCCCATTCCGGCTTCTGGATCACCACCGTGGCGTTGGGGATGAGCGCGTTGCCGCCGACATGGTCGAAATGCAGATGCGAGTTGATCAGTATGTCGATGTCGGCCGGGTCGCGGCCGATCGCCTGGAGCCGCGCGCTGACCTCGTCGCCGGGATGGTAGTCGAACTTGAACCATGTCCCGATGCGGTCGCCCGCCCGCTTGGTCGGGTCGCTCTGGCAATCAGGATGCATGCCGCTGTCGAACAGCACCGTGCCCTTGGGATGCTCGATGAGATAGGCCGGGATCGGCAGGATCGCATCGCCCTCGCCGCCCTCCATCAGATTGGACAGCGCGCCGGTCAGCCGGCCGCAGGTCATCGCATAGAGCTTCACGCCCATCGCCTCTCTCTCTCGGATTCGTCCGGCGCGAGGTTAGCATGTCGGCGGTCGCGTCGGGGCTGGACTTGATGTCGCGCCCCGGCGTCCAATGGGTGAAGCCGCAGCGAGGGAGGACGCTAGAGACGATGAAGATCACCGCCATCGAGACGATCGGTCTCGCCGAGTTTCCCAATCTCCTCTGGGTGCAGATCCATACCGATGCCGGGATCGTCGGGCTAGGCGAGACCTTCTACGGCGTGCAATCCGTCGCCGGCCATATCCACGAGACCGCCGCTGCCTATCTCCTCGGCAAGAATCCGCTTGAGATCGACAAGCACAGCCGGCATTTCCTCAACCATTATCTCGGCTTCAAATCGGTCGGCGCCGAGATGCGCGGCACCTCGGCGATCGACATCGCGCTCTGGGACATCTTCGGCCAAGTCACCAGCCAGCCGGTCTGGCAGCTCCTCGGCGGCAAGAGCCGCGACACCATCCGTACCTACAATACTTGCGCCGGCTATCGCTATGTCCGCGCCCAGCCCGAGCAGCTCGTCACCAATTGGGGCCTGCCGGCCAAGCGCCAGAAGAAGAAGCCTTACGAGGATCTCGACGGCTTCCTCAACAATGCCGGCACGCTCGCCGAGAGCCTGCTCTCGGAAGGCTTTCAGGGGATGAAGATCTGGCCCTTCGATCCCTATGCCGAAAGCTCGAACGGCACGCATATCTCGGCCGCCGATCTCAAAAAGGCGCTCCTCCCCTTCGAGAAGATCCGCAAGGCGGTCGGCGACAAGATCGACATCCATGTCGAGTTCCACTCGCTGTGGAATCTGCCGATGGCGATCCGACTCGCCAAGGCGCTCGAGCCCTTCGAGCCCTATTGGTACGAGGACCCGCTCAAGATGGACAATCTCGACGCCCTCGCCGACTACGCGCGGCGGACGCGAATCTGGGTGACCGCGTCGGAGACGCTCGGCACGCGCTGGGCCTTCCGCGAGCTCTTCGAGAAACAGGCGGTCAGCGTCTGCATGCTCGATATCGGCTGGACCGGCGGCATCACCGAGGCGAAGAAGATCGCCACCATGGCCGAGGCCTATCAGCTCCCGGTCGCGCCGCATGACTGCACCGGCCCGGTGATGCTGACCGCCGCCGTGCATCTCTCGCTCAACTGCACCAACACGCTGGTCCAGGAGGTGGTGCGCGCCTTCTATCATGATTGGTACGGCGAGATCGTCACCGACCTGCCGCCGCTCAAGAAGGGGTACATCACGGCACCGGACGGACCCGGGCTCGGCACCCGGCTGCGTCCCGAGGTGATCAAGCGGCCGGATGCGACGGTGCGGCGGAGCGCGCTGTAAGCCGCGCTGCGCCGGTCAGGAAGCGGCGATGCAATCGACGCGTTATCAGGACAGTTGCGTTGTCAGGAGGCTGAGATGAGCGACAAGGTCACGGACGACAAAGCGGTCAGCGCCAGCATCGACGCCCTAGCGCGCGAGGAGCACGTTCTGTTCGAGCGCGAGGCGGCCGGCACCGCGACGACGGCGGACCGCGAGCGGCTGCGCCAGATCGAGGTCGCGCTCGATCGCTGCTGGGATCTCCTGCGCCAGCGGCGGGCGAGGCGCGAGTTCGGGTAGGACGCCGACGAAGCGAAGCTGCGCGACGAGAAGACGGTCGAGGGCTATATCGGCTGACGCGGCCTGGCGCTGCCGGACGCTGGACCCGACGGCGAGATCGGCCTAGGCTTGCCGCGTCATCTCGCCCCGTCACGGGGAGGCGCGCCCATGGCGTCGATTGCGTTGGTCTCGATCGTGAGCCGCGACAGGGTCGGCTTGGTCTCGGCAATCGCCGATCATCTCTTCTCCGCCGGCATCAATCTGCGCGACACCACCTTTGCGGTGCTCGGCCAGGGCGCCGAGTTCACCGCCATCTGCGAGCTGCCCGACGGGCTGACGGTCGGCGACCTCGAGGCGGGTCTGGCGCCGCTGCCCGAGCTGGCGGGGGCGCAGATCCGCATCGCCGCCTATGAATTCGATCCGGCGCCCGGACCGATGGGACGGATCACCCATCGCATCGAGGTGAGCGGCGGCGATCAGCTCGGATTGATCGCGCGCCTCGCCGAGATCTTCACGCAGTTCGGCGCCAACATCGTCCGGCTCGACGCGCAGAAACTGCCCGATTCCGAAGGCGGGCGCTATGTCACGCGCTTCGCCGTGTGGCTGCCGGCGGAGCGCGCCGAAACCTGTCTGGCGGCAGTCGCGAACACCGCCGGGAGCCTCGGCCTCGAAAGCCGCGCGGAAGCTACGGAGATCTAAGCCTGTCGTGCCGGCACCGGCGCTTCCTTGACCGCCGCGACAAGGCGGCGCCGGACTCTATAGCTGGCTGAGCCGGCAGAGCCAATCCGACGCCGCGGTCTGGGTCAGTGTCGTGCCGCGCGCGCCGATGCAGGCGGCGGATGCCGGTGCGGAACTCGCCCCCACCGTGCGGTGATCGGAGCCGACGCCGGCCGGTGCTCGAAGCGACCGGGGCGCGCGCCAAGCGGTCAGTCGGGCTGCCGCGCCCGCTGGGTAATGGCGGTCGTCTGCGACCCGGACAGGTCGGCGACGCCGCAGCTCTGCTCCACCGCGGGATCGACCCGCTCGGCCGGGAGGACGCGCCTGATGTCGCCGCCAAAGCGCTCGACGAGCGCGGCGAAGGCATCGAAGGAGAGCGTGTCCTCGATCACCTCCATCACGCATTGGCAGGAACCCGGCGGGAGATGGGCGCCGCAGGCGGCAAGATAGGCCGCTTCGTAGGCGTCATCGTCCGCGAACTTGGGACCGGCCTTCACCGCCTGGGCCAGGAGGATCGCCGTCGCGGCGATCAGGATGGTCGCTGCTAAGCGCTGCATCATCGCCTCCATCGTCTGGGCGGGGGGTCGGTCCGCCGATCCCCGGCCCGATGGCGACTGGGATACTCCCGGACGCCGTGGCGGGCCTGTGACGCCGTTCATACGTGCGGTGGCAATCTTGTGTCACCGTGCAGCAGGCCGAGATCGGCATTGCACGAGGCGCGGAGTGACACCGAATTCCTGCGTACGCAGCGGGCCGGGCACGGTTGGCCTGCCGATCATCGTCGGCGGCGTCGCCATCGAGTCCGGCGACATCGTCGTCGGCGACCGCGACGTCGTCGTCGTGCCGCGCGCCCGGCTCGACGCCGTGCTCACCAAGCTGGAAACCGTGCGCAAGGCCGAGGCGGCGCTCGAGGCGAAGGTCGCCGGCGGGCTCGCGGTGCCGAGCTGGATCGAAGAGCTGCTCGGATCGGACCGCGTACATTGGCAATAAGGGCGCGGCTAGTAGCGCGGCGGCGCATTTCCCTTTCTTAGCGGGAGAAGCTGCGGCGCCTCGGCAAAACTTGGCTTCCACTCCTCTGCCGTGCGCGTGCAGCCTGCGGCATACGGCGTCGGGCCGCGCGCCTCGTTGAAGCGCATGAAGTTGACCGGCAACGACACCGCATCCGCGTCCTTGCCGATGACG
>DATAQP010000127.1:0-10573 GCA_036264595.1 Allostellaceae bacterium | reverse complement strand
TCGTCGAGGGCCAGGTCCATGGGGGCCTCGCCCAGGGCATCGGCCAGGCGCTGCTCGAAGGGTGCGTCTATGACGAGTCCGGGCAGCTCATCACCGGCTCCTACATGGACTATTGCATGCCGCGGGCGGGCAACGTGCCGTCCTTCACGGTTTCGCACAACGTCACGCTGTGCACGCACAACCCGCTCGGCGTCAAAGGCTGCGGCGAGGCGGGCGCGATCGGCGCGCCGGCGGCGGTGATGAACGCGGTGGCCAACGCGCTGGCACCGCTCGGCATCGGCCATGTCGACATGCCGGCAACGGCGGAGCGCGTGTGGCGCGCCATCAACGCACAGAACATGCCGCAAGCAGCGGAATAAGGGAGAAAGAGCGATGTACGATTTCATCTACCAGAAGCCCGCCAGCCTGGCCGACGCCGCGAAGGCGATTGCCGCTGCCGAGGACGGCAAGCTGATGGCCGGCGGCATGACGCTGATCCCGACCCTGAAGCAGCGCCTGGCGCGGCCCTCGGACGTCATCGATCTCGGCAAGATCGCCGAGCTCGCCGGCATCAAGCAGGAGGGCAACGCGCTCGTCATCGGCGCGATGACCCGCCATGCCGACGTCGCCAACTCCGACCTCGTGAAGAAGGTCAACCCGGCCCTCGCCCATCTCGCCGGGCTGATCGGCGATCCTGCCGTGCGCAACCGCGGCACGCTCGGCGGCTCGATCGCCAATAACGACCCGGCCGCCGACTATCCCGGCGCCGTCGTCGCGCTCGGCGCCACGGTCACCACCAACAAGCGCAAGATCGCCGGCGACGATTTCTTCACCGGCATGTTCGAGACGGCGCTCGAGCCCAACGAGATCATCACCGCGGTGAGCTTCCCGTCGGCCGAGAAGGCGGCCTATACCAAGTTCCCCAACCCGGCCTCGCGCTACGCCATCGTCGGCGTCTTCGTCGCCAAGAGCGGCGCGGGCGCGCGCGTCGCGGTGACCGGCGCCGGCCCCTGCGTCTTCCGGGTGCCAGAGATGGAGCAGGCGCTGGCGAAATCCTTCACCGCCGACGCCATCAAGGACGTCAAGGTTTCGGCGTCGGACCTCAACTCGGACATCCATGCGAGCTCGGAATACCGCGCCCATCTGATCAACGTCATGGCCCGCCGCGCCGTGGCGGCGTGCGGGTAGAGAGCCAGGTCGTCGACTGCACTTCCCCCTCTCCCGCTTGCGGGAGAGGGACGGGGTGAGGGCTATTCGTACCGTTGAGAGGGCCCGCCGGCTACGCTCCAATCAGACAGACGTCGAACGTCTGCTATGGTCGAGAATCAGAGACCGGCAACTATCCGGCTTCAAGTTCCGACGCCAAGTACCAATTGGACGGTACATCGTCGACTTCGTTTGCCGAGAACGCTCGCTGATCATCGAGCTTGATGGCGGCCAGCACGGCTCGACCACCAAATATGATGCCGAGCGCACAAGATGGCTTGAGCAACATGGCTGGCATCTACTGCGTTTCTGGAATAATGACGTTACCGAGAATATCGACGGCGTTCTTGAAACCATCCCGGCGACCGTCGACGCCGCTCTAAGCAGCCCTCACCCCGTCCCTCTCCCGCAAGCGGGAGAGGGAGATACGACGAGATGAAATTAGATGGATTCCAGCGCCTCTACGCCGTCCCTCCCCGCCTCCGTCGATGCGACGCTCGCGCTCCTCGGGCGCGGCGAGTATATCGCCGATCGCAGCCTGGCGACGGCGGTCTATCTCGCCCTTACCCTGAAGCGGCCGCTCTTTCTCGAAGGCGAGGCGGGAGTCGGCAAGACGGAGATCGCCAAGGTGCTGGCGGCGACGCTGGGGCGGTCCCTCATCCGCCTGCAATGCTATGAGGGGCTCGACATCGCCTCCGCCGTCTATGAGTGGAACTACGCCCGCCAGATGATCGAGATCCGCCTCGCCGAGGCCGGCCAGCAGGGTCGCGACACGGTCGAGGAGGAGATCTTCTCGGAGCGTTTCCTGATCAAGCGACCACTGCTCCAGGCGCTCGAGCCGTCGCTCGGCGGTCCGCCGGTCCTGCTGATCGACGAGCTCGACCGCACCGACGAGCCGTTCGAGGCCTATCTCCTAGAGATCCTCTCCGATTTTCAGGTCACCATCCCCGAGATCGGCACGGTCAAGGCCAAGGAGCCGCCTGTTGTCGTCATCACCTCCAACCGCACGCGCGAGATCCATGACGCGCTGAAGCGGCGCTGTTTCTATTATTGGGTCGATTATCCCGACGCCAAGCGCGAGATGGCGATCCTCAAGGTCAAGGCGCCTGGTGCGTCGGAAGCGTTCAGCCGTGAGATCGTCGGCTTCGTGCAAAAGCTGCGCACCACCGATCTCTTCAAGCTGCCGGGCGTCGCCGAGACGATCGATTGGACGCAGGCGCTGATGCAGCTCGACGTGCTGACGCTGACGCCGGAGGCAATCAACGACACGCTCGGCGTGCTGCTCAAATACCAGGACGATATCGGCAAGATCCAGGGCAGCGAGGCGCTGCGCCTGCTCACCCAGGTCAAGGCCGAGCTCGCCTTCGCCAGCGCCTGACAGGCTAGCGGCCAGACAGAATGAGCGGCCATCTTCTCGCTAATCTGATGTATTTCGTGCGCACGCTGCGCGCTGCCGGGCTGCCGATCGGACCCGGCAAGCTACTCGCCGCGGTCGAGGCGGTGCGCGCCGTCGGGATCACCAATCGGGTGGATTTCTACTGGACGCTGCACGCGACGTTGGTCAACCGGCGCGACCAGCGCGAGATCTTCGATCAGGCCTTCCACATCTTCTGGCGCAACCCGCAGCTGCTCGAGAAGATGATGTCGCTGGTTTTGCCGCAGCTCGACGCACCCAGCCAACCGGAGGGCGAGGAGATGATCCGCCGCCTCGCCGAGGCGATGCATCCGGGCGGCAGCGAAGGCGAGAACGAAGAGCGCGAGGACGATATCGAGATCGACGCGACGATGACCTTCTCGGATCGCGAGCTGCTGCGCGCGATGGATTTCGAAAAGATGTCGCTCGACGAGCTGGCGCGGGCGAAATCGGTGATCAAGCGCATGCGCCTGCCCGAGATGGCAGTGCCGACGCGGCGCTTCATCGCCGATCCCGCCGGCGCCCGCGCCGACATGCGGGCGACGCTGCGGGCGGCCTTGCGCGCCGGCGGGCTCATCGCGCTGCGCCGCAAGCGCCGGCGGACGCGTCCTCCGCCGCTTGTCATCCTGTGCGACATTTCCGGCTCGATGCATCGCTACAGCCGGCTCTTCCTGCATTTCATGCATGCCGTCACCAATGATCGCGACCGCGTCCACACCTTCCTCTTCGGCACCCGGCTGACCAACGTGACGCGCTACCTCAGGCATCGCGACGTCGATGTCGCGCTCGACAAGGTGACGGCGGCGGTCGAGGACTGGTCGGGCGGCACGCGCATCGGCCAGTGCCTCGCCGAGTTCAACCGGGTCTGGTCGCGCCGCGTCCTCGGCCAGGGCGCCATCGTCATCTTCATCAGCGACGGTCTCGATCGCGATGCCGGCGAGGGGCTAGGCAAGGAGATGGACCGGCTGCACAAATCCTGCCGACGGCTGATCTGGCTGAACCCGCTGTTGCGTTACGACGCCTTCGAGCCCAAATCTTTGGGCATGCGGGCAATCCTGCCGCATGTCGACGAGTTCCGTCCGGTGCACAACCTCGCCAGCCTCGACGACCTCGCAGCCCATTTCAGCCGCCCGGCGCCGCGTCGCCTGGCAGCGGCAGCGGCGTGGCGCCAGACCGCCTGACCACACCTGACCGCAAGGGAGAAGCCATGAACACCTTTGGCGATCGCGAGGAGATACTCAAGCAAGCCATCGACTGGCGCAGCGCGGGCAAGGGCGTGGCGCTCGCCACCGTCGTCACCACCTGGGGCTCATCGCCCCGCCCGGTCGGCTCCAAGCTGGCGGTCGACGATGCCGGCAATTTCGTCGGCTCGGTCTCCGGCGGCTGCATCGAAGGCGCCGTCGTCCAAGAGGCGCTCGACGCCATCAAGAGCGGCAAGCCGCGCTTGCTCGATTTCGGCGTCACCAACGAGCAGGCCTGGGAAGTCGGCCTCGCCTGCGGCGGCAAGGTCCAAGTCTTCGTCGAGCGCGTGGAATGAAGCTCGATCTCCTCAAGGAGGCGACGGCAGCGACCGCATCCGGCCGCTCCGCGGCGCTCGCGACAAACCTCAACTCCGGTCTTCAGACACTCGTACAAGGCTCTGAACAGACGGGAGATCTTTCCCTCGACCCGGCGACGCTCTCGGCCATCGAGACCGCCGTGCGCGACGACCGCTCGACGAGCGTCGAAACGACGGGTGGCCCGGTCTTCATCGAGGTCTTCAACCCGCCTTTGCGCTGCTTCGTCGTCGGCGCCGTCCATATCGCGCAGCCCCTGGCGCAGATGGCGGCGCTCGCCGGCTATGCGGTGACGATCATCGATCCGCGCAGCGCCTTCGCCAGCGAGCTGCGCTTTCCCGGCATCGCACTGTCGACCGAATGGCCGGACGATGCCATGGCGGTGCTGCGTCCGGACCGCCGCACGGCGATCGTCACCCTGACGCACGACCCCAAGATCGACGATCCGGCACTGACCGCCGCCTTGCGTTCGGAGGCCTTCTATATCGGCGCGCTGGGCTCGCGTAAAACCCATGCCTCGCGCTGCCAGCGCCTGGCCGAATCGGGCTTCACCCCGACCGATCTCACGCGCATCCACGGGCCGGTCGGGCTCAATATCGGTGCCCTCTCGCCCGCCGAGATCGCCGTCTCGATCCTCGCGCAGGTCACCGCCACTTTGCGCGCCGATCGGCTCAAGGGCCGCGAGGCGGCGTGAAATTCGGCGAGATCGCGGTCGCCGATTCGCTGGGCGCGATCCTCGCGCACAGCGTCAAGCTGCCCGGCCGCGCGCTGCGCAAGGGCCGTATCCTCAGCGCCGAGGACGTCGCCGCGCTGGTCGAGGCCGAGCTGACGACGGTGGTCGCCGCGCGGCTCGCCGAGGACGAACTCGGCGAGGACGCGGCCGCCAGCCGCCTCGCCGCCTCCGTCGCCGGCACCAATGTCAGCATCGCCAACGCCTTCACCGGCCGCGCCAATCTTTTCGCCGAGACGCGCGGCCTCTGCGTCGTCGACCGCGCTCGTCTAGACAAATTCAACCTCGTCGACGAGGCGGTGACCCTGGCGACCCTGACGCCCTTCGCGTTGGTCGAGCCCAAGCAGATGGTGGCGACGATCAAGATCGTGCCGTTCGGCGTCAAACGCGCGCTCGTCGAAAGCTGCGCCGAGATCGCCACATCAGGTGGCGAATTGCTGCGTGTCGCGCCGTTCGTCGCAACCGACACCGCGTTGATCCAGACCAGATTGCCCGGACTCAAGGAAAGCATCCTCGACAATACCGTCGAGGTGACGAAATCCCGCCTCGTCTCGCTCGGCAGCCGACTGGTCGGCGAGTTTCGCTGCGCCCATGCCGTGCACGATCTCGCCGCGCGGATCCGCGAGGCGGCAGCAGGCAAGCCCGGTCTCACCCTGATCGCCGGTGCCTCGGCGATCGTCGACCGCCGCGACGTCATCCCGGCCGCGATCGTCGCCTGCGGCGGCACGATCGAGCATTTCGGCATGCCGGTCGATCCGGGCAATCTGATCCTGCTCGGCCGGCTGGGCGGCACGCCGGTGCTCGGCCTGCCAGGCTGCGCCCGCTCGCCCAAGGAGAATGGCTTCGACTGGGTGCTGCAGCGTCTGCTCGCCGGCATCGCGGTGACGCGCGAGGACATCATGCGGATGGGCGCTGGCGGCCTGCTCGCCGAGATACCGAGCCGCCCCTTGCCGCGCGCCGAAATCGGCTCTGCCGCGCCGCAAGCGCCGGTCGCGCCGCATCGGCCGCGCATCGCCGCTCTCATCCTCGCCGCCGGCCAGTCGCGCCGCATGGGCGAGATCAACAAGCTGCTCATCGAGATCGACGGCAAGCCGATGGTGCGTCTGGTTGTCGAGACGGTGCTCGCCTCCGCCGCCAACCCGGTCATCGCCGTGCTCGGCCACGAGCGCGACCGCGTTCGCGCCGCCTTTGCCGGCACCAAGGTACGCTGCATCTACAACTCCGATTTCGTCGGCGGTATCTCGACCTCCCTGAAACGCGGCCTCGCCACGCTGGCCGACGACGTCGACGGCGTGCTGATCTGCCTCGGCGACATGCCGCTGCTCGGCGCTGGCGAGATCGACCGGCTGATTGCCGCCTTCCACCCGACCGAGGGGCGCGCCATCATCGTGCCGACGCGGCGCGGCAAGCGTGGCAATCCGGTCCTCTGGGCACGTCGCTTCTTCCCCGAAATGCAGGAGATCGCTGGCGATGTCGGAGCCCGCCACCTGATCGGCGCCTACCCCGAGGCGGTCACCGAGATCGAGATGGACGGCGAAGGCGTCGTGCTCGATATCGACACGCCCGAAGCGCTCGCCGCCTATCTCGCCCAGCCGAAGATAGAGGCCTGACGAGCCGATTTTTGCTCGATTCGCTGCAGTTGCGAAAAAACGGAATAAGCAGCTGGGGTCGCCCGTTACGTCAGCGCAAATCGGTCAAATCTAAGAATAACGGGAGCCCGAGATGAGCTGGTTGGTCGGAACCCTTACCGTCGCGAGTACGCTTTGCGGCCTGCTACTAGGCCAGATCACTGCCGGATTCGAGATGTTCGGCGTCCTCATTGCGGCCGCGGTGCTGATGACCCTACGGGTCTGACAGCTCAATCGCACATGAGAAGAATCTTTTAAGCAATCCGCACCTTTATATAGATATCCTCCCGCAGAAGATCAGGACCGTCTCGGCAGCTCGAAGGCCTCGGCGAGCAGTTCGTACGAGCGCATCCGGGCGGCAAAGTCGAAGCAGATCGAAACCACGACCAGCTCGTCGACGTCATAGTCATGGGCCAGTGCGATGAGGCGCTCCCGGACCTGCGCCGGCCTGCCAACGACCTGGCGACGCCGGTTATAGGCGATGCGCGTCAGCTCGCTCGCGCTGTATTCATGGGCCAAGGCCTCCTCGACCGGGGGGATCGGGCCGAGAATTCCCTGATCGAGGCGAAGCCGCCAGAGATCGCGACTTGACGCCAGACGCTGCGCCGCCGCCTCGCTCTCGGCGCAGAGGACGAAGACTCCAATACGGCCCTGCGGCGCGGCGAGGCGACCTTGCGGGCGAAAATGCCGACGATAGGCGTCCATCACGGCAGTGCCGCCCTCATCGGTGATGAAATGCGCGAAGGAGAAGGCGCAGCCGAAATAGGCGGCATAGGCGGCGCTTTGATCGCTCGAGCCAAGCAGCCAGAATTCGGGGACACCCTCGCCGGTCGGCATGGCATGTACCCCGGCGAAGGGATGGTTGGCCGGCAGCGCGTCGGCGAGGAACGCCAGCAGCTCGGCGATTTGCGCCGGGAAATGCTCGATACCAAACGTATCCGACCCGTGCTGCAGCGCGCTGGCGGTGCGCTGGTCGCTGCCCGGGGCGCGGCCGATGCCGAGATCGATGCAGCCGGGATAGAGCGTCTCAAGCATGCAGAAGGTCTCATAGCCGAGCCGGTCGGCGGCGCGCGCCAGCTCCAGCGTCTCCGCCACCGCCTGGGCCGGCGTGCCGCCGGCGCGAATCGGCGACTGGTCGAGGACGCTGAGCTTCACAGCAATTGAGCGCTCAGCACGGATACCCCTTGGCCTTGCCGGCGAGCCCGTCGAAAGCGTCGAGCAGGCGCTGCCGCCAGGCGGCGATCGGGTCATCGGCGGCGAGCAGCTTCACCTCGCTGATGCAGCGCGCCCATTGAAAGCCGCCGAAGACGATGTAGTCGGCATAGTTCGGCGCATCGCCGCCGAGATAGGGCTGACCCTGCAGAGTCGGACGCAGCGGCGTCAGGCTCTGGCGAAAGGCGGAGAGCTTGGCTTCGCGATCGGCGCAGAATGCCTCCAGCGTCATGCCGAAGCGCGCCTCGCGACTGGTGCGGAAATAGGGCTGGATCTCGGAGTCGAGATGGTTGTGTACATCGAGCATGATGAGACGGGCGAGGCCGGGATGGAGAACCGTGTCCGTCCAATTGCCGATGAACTTCGCGAGGGCGCGCTCAGGCTTGCTGGCGAGCAGCGGCCGGTCGGGATAGGTCGCGTCGAGGTAATCGGCGATGGTCCAGGAATCGAAGACCGTCTTGCTGCCATCGACGATGACGGGAACCTTGCCCTGGCCGGAGAAGGCGATCTTGTCGGCTTCGGTGAAGCGCCACGGAACCGTCTCGACGGCGAGGCCCTTATGGGCGAGTGCCAGGCGCGTGCGCCAGCAGAACGGGCTGAAGCGGCGATCCGGCTCGGCCGCGGCAAGGTCGTAGAGCGTGATGGCCATGGAAACCCCTCCTTCTACCAATAGCGGCCGCTCGCCCCGACGATCACGGTGATTAGGCCGAGGATCAAATTGGTCGCGACGAGGATGCGGATCTGCTCGAGATTCTTGCCCGCCGTCGCCAGGTCGCCAGCGGCGATGGCGCGCCGGAAGCGCTTCCACGGTGCGAAGAACAAATGGAGGAAAAGCAGTATCATGATGATGCCCGTCGTCTGCATGACATGAACATGCAAACCGACGCCGCGGAAGCCCCCAAAGCCGGCAAAGACCATGAAATAGCCGCTCACCAGCAAAGCAACGATGCACGCCCAGACCCAGGGGAAGAAGCGCCCGAAGACGCGATGCCAGAGCGGCAGGCGGACCGCCGCGTCCAGCGCTCCGGCGCTCGGCCGCAGCGCCATATAGGCAAAGAACATGCCGCCGACCCAGATCGCGGCAGCGGCGATGTGGAACGCTAGGCCGACGATCATCGTCATCTCCTAATTGCGCGCCGACTCTATCTGGCAGCCATAGTCTGCCGCCGATTCGATCAGCCATTCCCACACCGTCTGGGCATAGGAGCGGGCGACATACAAGTCGTAGCACGGCGTCTCGTCGACGGCATGGAAGAGTACGCCGACATGGCCGAGCAGGCCCTGCGCGCAGGCGCCGACGGGAAAGACGCGGGGATGAAAATCGATGGCGCTACCCTTGGCCAAGAGGTCGCGGCTGCGCGGCCCGGCGATGCGCAACGTGGTGCGGCCGTTGCCGAGATCGGTAACTGCCGCCGACGTTCCGCCAAGGGCGGCGCGGAGCAGCGCGTCGAGATCACTCTCGCCACGTTCGGACTCGACCACCAGCCAGCGCTCGGGGCCAACCCAGAGGATGCTCGTCGTCCCCTTCGTTACCGCGCGGTTCGTCACACCGTCGGGTGCGATGCCGAGCACGGCAGCAAGGGCATCACGCACCACCCTGCCCTCCTCGCCACGCGCGGCGACTTGCACCGTGACGAGCGGACGGCGTTCGGCGAGGATGATGCCGGGACCCATCGGACCGATCGTGCCGACACGTCCCGGCTGGTAGATCGCGGCAAGGGCGGAAACGCGCTCAACCATGGAGGCGCTCCCCCGCGGGGTCGTAGAACACAGGCTCGGTGACGCGGACATCGGTCCATTGATTGGCGAGCGGGAAGAGCGCGTGCAACACCTCGCCCTTGCGCGCCAGGCCGCCGGAGAGGAAGCCGAGGCCGATCGGATATCCCAGAGTCGGGCTGTCGCAGACCGAGGTGATGCGGCCGATCATCGGCACCGGCGGTGGGATGCTCGAGTCGGCGACGATCTGCGATCCGGCGCGCAGCCGCGTCCTGCTGTCGATCGGCACGAAGCCGACGAGGCGCGGACGCTGCGGATCGGCGAGGCCTGGCCGCGTCAGCGCGCGCCGACCGATGAAATCCGCCTTCCTACCGCTGACGAGACGGCCGAGGCCAAGATCCTCCGCCGTGGTGTTGCCGTCGAGCTCGGGCCCCGCGACGTGACCCTTCTCGATGCGCATGATGCCCATCGCCTCGGTGCCATAGGCGGTGATGCCGAGATCGTGCCCGGCCGCCATGATCGCCTGCCAGACCGGGCTGCCGTAATCGGCTGGAACGTTGATCTCGTAGGCGCGCTCGCCGGAGAAGCTGATGCGGAAGATGCGCGCCGGCGCGCCGGCGATCCGCCCCTCGCGCAAACCCATATGCGGCAGCGCGTTGTCGCCGACGTCGAACTCGGCAACGCGCTGGAGCACGGCCCGGCTCAACGGGCCGGCGAGCGCCATCGCCGCCCATTGCTCGGTCACCGAGGCGATCTGCACCCGCAGCTCCGGCCAGACGGCCTGAAGCAGGAATTCGAGGTGCTGGGTGATCTTGACGGCGTTGGCGGTGGTCGTCGTCATCAGATAGCGCTGCTCGGCGAGGCGCGAGGTCGTGCCATCGTCGAGCACGATGCCGTCCTCGCGCAGCATCAGACCGTAGCGCGCGCGACCGACCGGCAGCGCCTTGAAGCCGTTGACGTAGACGCGGTCGAGGAACTCGCCTGCATCGGGTCCCTGGACGTCGATCTTGCCGAGCGTGGATACATCGACCATTCCCACCTTGTTGCGCGCCGCCAGGGTCTCGCGGACGATCGCCTCGCGCACGCTCTCGCCGGGCTGCGGATAGGTGCTCGGCCGCAGCCATAGCCCGGC
>DATAQP010000094.1:0-6605 GCA_036264595.1 Allostellaceae bacterium | reverse complement strand
CTCGCTCAGTGCGCCGTCGCGACGAAACCTATTTCAACGTCAGCGCGTCGTCGACCAGCTTGGCCTGTTCCTTGACGTGGCGCTTGGCCAGACCGGTCGCCGGCGAGGCGGCTTCCGGCCGCCCCGTATAGGACGGACGCTTGGCCGCGACATCGAGGCCGGCGAGAACCTGCTCGATGCGGCGGTCGACGAAGCTCCAGGCACCCATGTTCTGCGGCTCTTCCTGGCACCACACCACATCGGCCTTGCGATAGCGCCCCAGCTCCTTGCCGAGCGCCGTGAAGGGGAACGGATGAAGCTGCTCGATGCGGATCAGCGCGATGTCAGTGACCTTGCGCTCCTGCCGCGCCTTGAGGAGATCGAAATAGACCTTGCCGGAGCACAGCACGACGCGGCGCACCGCGTCATCGGCGACGAGTTCCGCGCTCTCGGGGAAAATGCGATGGAAGGTGGTGCCCGGGCCCATCTCGGCGAGATTCGACATGAACTCCTTGGCGCGCAGCATCGATTTCGGCGTGGTGATGATCAGCGGCTTGCGGAAGTTGCGACGTACCTGACGACGCAGCGCGTGAAAGTAATTCGCGGCGCTGGTCAGGTTGCAGACCTGCATGTTGTCTTCGCCGCAGAGCTGGAGGAACCGCTCGAGCCGCGCCGAGGAATGCTCCGGTCCCTGCCCCTCCCAGCCATGCGGCAACAGGAGCGTGAGGCCGGACATGCGCAGCCACTTCGATTCGCCGGAGCTGATGAACTGGTCGATGATCACCTGGGCGCCGTTGGCGAAGTCGCCGAACTGCGCCTCCCACAGAATCAGAGCGCGCGGCTCGGCCAGGCTGTAGCCATATTCGAAGCCGAGAACGGCGGCCTCCGATAGCGGGCTGTCGATGACCTCGAACATCGCCTGGTCCGGGCGGATGTTGTTGAGCGGGACGTATTTGTCCTCGCTCTCCTGGTCGACGAGCACGGCGTGGCGCTGCGAGAACGTGCCGCGTCCGCTGTCCTGCCCGCTCAGGCGGACGAAGGTTCCCTCGGTGCAGAGCGTGCCGAAGGCGAGCGCCTCGGCCGTCGCCCAGTCGATGCCTTCGCCGCTGTCGATCGCCTGGCGCTTGGCCTCGAGCTGGCGGGCGATCTTGCGATTGATGTTGAAGCCTTCCGGCACTTTGCTGAGGGCCGCACCGACCTCCTTCAAGAGCTCGGTCGATGCCGCGGTGTCACCGCGGCGGTCCTCGCCCGAGGCGACCTCGAGGCCGGTCCATGCGCCTTCGAGCCAATCCGCCTTGTTCGGCCGATAGGAGTTGGCGGCCTGAAACTGGCTCTCGAGATGGGCGAGGAAGTCGGTCACCATCTGCTCAGCCTCGGCCTCGCTGAGGATGCCTTCCTCGACCAGGCGCTGGGCGTAGATCTGCCGCGTCGTCGGATGCCCGGCGATGGTGCGATACATGATCGGCTGCGTGAACGCCGGCTCGTCGGCCTCGTTATGGCCGTGCCGCCGGTAGCAGAACATGTCGACGACGACATCCTTCTTGAAGCGATAGCGGAACTCGGTGGCGATGCGCGCGATATGCACGACAGCCTCGAGATCGTCGCCGTTCACATGGAAGATGGGCGCCTGGATGATCTTCGCGACATCCGACGGATAGGGTCCGGAGCGCGCGTAGGACGGCGTCGTGGTGAAGCCGATCTGGTTGTTGACGATGAAATGGATGGTTCCGCCCGTGCGGAAACCCTTGAGCTCGGACAATTCAAGCGATTCGGCGACCAGCCCCTGGCCGATAAAGGCCGCATCGCCGTGCATCAGCATGCCGACCACCTGATCGCGATTGGCGTCGCCGCGCTGGCGCTGCTTGGCGCGCACCTTGCCGAGCACCACCGGATTGACCGCCTCGAGATGCGATGGATTGGCCTGCAGCGACATATGTACGGTGTTGCCGTCGAACTCGCGGTCATGCGAGGTGCCGAGATGGTATTTGACGTCGCCCGAGCCCTGGACGTCTTCGGGATTCGCCGGGTTGCCCTGGAACTCCGAGAAGATCGCGGCGAAGGGCTTGCCGACGAAATTGGCGAGCACGTTGAGCCGCCCGCGATGCGGCATGCCGACGACGAGCTCCTTCATGCCGAGCTGGCCACCGCGCTTGATCACCTGCTCGAGGGCGGGAATCAGTGATTCGGCACCCTCGATGCCGAAGCGCTTGGTGCCGGTATAGCGCTTGTCGAGGAAGCGCTCATAGGTCTCGGCGACGGTGAGCCGCTCCAGGATGGCGCGTTTGCCCTGCGGCGTGAAGTCGGTCTGGTTGCGCGGTCCTTCGACGCGCTCCTGGATCCAGGCCTTCTCGGCAGGGTCCTGGATATGCATGTATTCGACGCCGATGTGATTGCAGTAGGTAGCGCGCAGAACGGCGAGAATCTCGCGGGGCGTCGCCGTCTCGAGTCCAAGCACGTTGTCGATGAAGATCGGCCGGTCGAGATCGGCCTCGGTGAAGCCGTAGGTACGAGGGTCGAGCTCGGGATGTTCCTCGCGCTTCTCAAGGCCGAGCGGGTCGAGCTTCGCCTCGAGATGGCCGCGAATGCGATAGGCGCGGATCAGCATCAGGGCGCGGACGGAATCGAGCGTCGCCTTGCGGATCTCGGCGACCCCTTGCGGCGCGACCGCGACCGCAGCGCCGGAGGGCGCCTTGCCGTTCGGCTCTGCGGCATGACCATTGCCGATCACCCGTGTCTGGCTCGGCGACCAGTCGGCGCCCTGGAGATCGGCCAGGACCGCTGGCGCCTCATCGTGCAATTCGGCGAAGAACCGCCGCCAGCTGTCATCGACGGAGGCCGGGTCGGCAAGATAGCGGGAATAGAGCTCGGCGATGAAGGTGCCGTTGGCCCCGGAGAGAAAGGATGCTTGATCGACGTTGGACATATTGTTCCGATTCCGAAATCGCTGCGCCGTGACCACCGGCCGCCCAGTCAGAGACAGTCAATGGCGTTGGGCAATGTCGGCGTCAGACCGTTAAGATATTGCGACAAACGCTGGAAAAATCTCGCGATCGGCGATCTCCGATCGGCCTGGGCCGCCGAGCCCGCTTCCCTAAATTGTGCGGCGCCGGCGAATTGAAAGACACCCACGCCGCAAGCCGGCCCCGCGCAGGGGTCAGACCTTCAAACCCTTGACTACCTCGACCAATGCCTGAACGGCGGCGACCGATTTGTCGAACATCGGCTTTTCGCTGGCGTCGAGGGTGATCTCGACGACCCGCTCGACGCCACCGGCGCCAATCACCGTGGGGACCCCGACATAGAGGTCCTTGACACCATATTGTCCGGTCAGCCACGCCGCGCAGGGCAGCACGCGCTTCTTGTCGCGCAGATAGGATTCGGCCATCTGGATCGCCGCCGCCGCCGGGGCGTAGAAGGCCGAGCCCGTCTTCAGCAAGCCGACGATCTCGGCGCCGCCGTCGCGCGTGCGCTGGACGATCTTGTCGAGCCGTTCCTGAGAGGTCCAGCCCATCTTGACGAGATCAGGCAGCGGAATGCCGGCGACGGTCGAATAGCGCACCAGCGGGACCATCGTATCGCCATGGCCGCCGAGCACGAAGCAGGTGACATCCTCGACCGAGACGCCGAATTCCTCGGCGAGGAAATAGCGGAACCGCGCGCTATCGAGCACGCCGGCCATGCCGACGACGCGCGCCGGCGGCAGGCCCGACACCTCCTTCATCACCCAGACCATGACGTCGAGCGGATTGGTGATGACGATGACGAAGGCGTTCGGGCAGTGCTTCTTGATGTTCTCGCCGACCGAGGTGATGACCTTGGCGTTGATGCCGATGAGGTCGTCGCGGCTCATGCCCGGCTTGCGCGGGATGCCGGCGGTGACGATGACGACATCGGCGCCGGCAAGCTGCGCGTAGTCATTGGTGCCGATCACCCCTGCGTCGAAATCCTCGATTGGCGACGCCTGAGCGATATCGAGCGCTTTGCCCTGCGGCACGCCTTCGACAATGTCGAAGAGCACGACGTCGCCGAGCTCCTTCAACCCGATGAGCAGCGCCAGCGTGCCGCCAATCTGTCCCGAGCCGATCAATGCGATCTTCTTGCGTGCCATCGTCAATCCTCTGGCAGTGCCGTTGTGCAGTTGCGAAGCAAGGCGGGTCTTAGCGCGAAAACCCGGCTGGGGCAAGCGTCCCCCGCTGCTTACGAGCCTGCCAAACTGCCTGGATTCATCCCATTGCCGAGTACCGGGCGCTTGCCTTCGATGTAGGCAGCGCTCTGCATTTCCATCAGGCGGGAAACTGTGCGCTGGAACTCGAAATCGCCGTCGCCGATCGGATAGAGCTGGCCCGGCGGCACCTCGGCGGAGGCGACGAGATTGGCATGCGCCTCATAGAACGTGTCGATCAGCGTATTGAACCGCCTCGCCTCGTCGCGGCGTTCGCGGCCGAGCGCGGGGATGCCGGACAGGATGATGGTGTGGAAATGCTCGGCGAGCGCGAGATAGTCGATGGCGCCGAGCGGCCGGTTGCAGAGCTCGTCGAATGTGAACCAGGCAACCCTCTTGGCAGCGCGCGACGCGGTCAGCAGGCGGCCTTTGACCGCCAGGGTGACGCGCTCACCGGGCGCGCCGTCGGTCAACGTGGCGAAGGCATGCTCGAGCGCGTCCTTCGCGGCGTCGTCGAGCGGATAGTGGTAGACCGGTTGACGGGCCAATCGCGCTAGGCGGTAGTCGCGTCCGCCGGCGACTTCGAGCACGTCGAGCTTTTCCTTCAGCAAGTCGATGAAGGGGAGAAAACGCTCGCGCTGCAGCCCGACCTTGTAGAGATCGTCCGGCGGGCGGTTCGACGTCGCGACGACGACGACTCCGCGCTCGAACAGCTTCTTGAAGAGCCGCCCGAGGATCATCGCATCCGCGATGTCGGTAACCTGGAACTCGTCGAAGCAGAGCAGTGTCGTCGCCGTGGCGATCGCCTTGGCGACCGGCGCGATCGAATCGCCCTCGACCAGTCGACCGTCGTCGAAGATGCGCTCGTGCACTTCCAGCATGAAGGCATGAAAATGGACGCGGCGCTTGCGGGCGATCGGCGTGGCGGCGAAGAAGAGGTCCATCAGCATCGACTTGCCGCGGCCGACCGGTCCGAACAGATAGAGGCCCTGCGGCGCCGGATCGCTCTGCACGAGGCCGAGCCGGGCGCGCCAGCCCCCCTCGCCATTGCCGGGCTTGTAGTGGAGAAGCGCGCGCGACAGGCCTTGCAGCTTCTCGACCGCCAGGGCCTGGCTCGGGTCGGCCATCAGCTCGCCCGCCTGGACGAGGGCGCGATAGGCCGTCTGCAGGCCTTCGGTTTCAGCGATGCGGAGGGAATCGACGGCGGAGGGCAAGGACATACCGCCGGCAGTCATAGCCGAAAAAAGTTGCCGTGCAAACGAGTTGCGATCGATACGCCGACTAACGTCCGCCGGACACCCGCAGCACCGCGCCCGTCACATAGGCGGCTTGATCGGAGAGCAGGAACAAGATGGTTTCCGCGACCTCCTCGGCCGTGCCGGCGCGGCCGGCCGGCACCATTGGAATCAGCCGATCGACGCGCCCCGGCTCGCCCGAGGCGGCATGGATTTCGGTCAGGATCAGCCCGGGCGCCACGGCGTTGACGCGGATACCCTCGCGGGCGACTTCCTTCGACAGCCCGATTGTCAGCGTGTCGATGGCGCCTTTGGAGGCGGCGTACCAGATGAATTCACCCGGAGCGCCAAGCGTCGCCGCCGCCGAGCTCAGATTGACGATGGCGCCACCTGCGCCGCCATGCAGCGTCGACATGCGCCGCACCGCCGCCCGCGCACAGAGAAAAGCGCCGAGAATATTGAGGGTGAAGACGCTCTCGAGCGTCGCGGCGTCGACGGCGTCGAGGCGCTGGGCGCGACCGACGATTCCCGCATTGTTGACGAGATGGGTGACCCGGCCGAGGCGATTATCGGTCTCGATGAAGAGCCGCTCGATCTCGGCCTCGCGCGCGACGTCGGCCTGGATGGCGACCGCCTTGCCGCCCGCCCTCTCGATATCTACGACGACGGTATCGGCGGCGGCCGCGTCGCGCTGATAGTTGACCGCCACGGCATATCCGCGCTGTCCGGCGAGCCGGCAGGTCGCCGCGCCGATGCCGCGGCTGCCGCCGGTGACGATGAGCACGTTGCTAGTCATCGCGGCCTCCTCAATATGCCGCTGCAGCGCCGGGATAGACCCCGCCAAAGCCCCATTCCTGGCGGAAGATCCCCTCCATCTCGCGGCGGATTCGCACGGCTTCGCTGCTCCCGTCGATCGCCACATCCTGCCAGCTCACGACATCGCCCTGCTTGACCGGCCGCCGCAGCGTGACGTTGTGCGCCAGCCCGATCGGCAAGGCGCCGTGAGCGAGCGAATCGGCCGCCGGCATCAGCCGTCCGAAGACGGTGAAGCCGCCCTCACCGTCGAGCGCCTCGCCGACGGCGAGGTCGCGCTTGGCGGTTGCCACGGCGTCGCCGCGAAACCCGGTGGCGCCGCCCGTCGCCTCGCCGCGCACGCCGACACTGGCCACCGAGATGCCGAGCTCGAGCCCGATCAGGTGATAGGGCTTGTACATCGCGGCGTAGCGGCC
>DATAQP010000043.1:0-2051 GCA_036264595.1 Allostellaceae bacterium | reverse complement strand
GCCTACACGATCGGCGACAATACCCACAAGGACATGAGCCGCCATCCCTGGCGTCTCGACGACGAGGCGCTGATGTATCCCGCCTATGAGAAATTCGTGAAGGCCGGCATCAAGAACGTCTGCATCCACAAGGGACTCTTCGCGCTCGCCGTCGAGAAACAGTTTCCCAATCTGCTGGAATACGCCGATGTGCGCGATGTCGGCAAAGCGGCGAAGGATTGGCCGCAGCTCAACTTCATCATCTACCACTCAGGCTATCGTCATGTCGGCGGCTCGCCGGCCGAGGGGATGGCGGAATGGGATCGCAGCGGACGCATCTCGTGGGTCAGCGAGCTCGCCGAGATCCCGGATAAATATGGCGTCACCAATGTCTACGGCGATCTCGGCCAGCTCTTTGCCTGGTCGACCGTGGCCGAGCCGCGTCTCGCCGCCGCGCTGATGGGCACTCTGATCAAAGGACTCGGCGCCGAGCACGTGATCTGGGGTACCGATGCGGTGTGGACCGGCTCGCCGCAATGGCAGATCGAAGGCCTGCGCCGCCTCGAGATCCCCGAGGACATGCAGAAGCGGCACGGCTTCGCACCGCTTGGCCCGGCGGACGGCTCCGTCAAGAATGCGATCTTCGGCGAGAATGTCGCGCGGCTCTACGATTACGAGCGCCACGCCGAGCTCGGCACGCAAGACCGTTTCGCCGCCATCAAGGCGGCGTACCAGGACGCCGGACCCGGGCGCAGCAATCTGCGCTATGGTTACGTCGCCGGACCGGCATGACCGACAGCCGCGTCCATCCCGTGCTGCGATCGTTCGACTTCCTCGGCGGCAAGGAGGGGTCCGGCGCCGGTCTCGGCGGCAGCCAGCGCTTCGTCGACGCCAATCCCAAGGCCGCGCAAGCGCTCTTCCTGGCGATCGAGGATGCCATGGCGCTGATCGCCCGCGACCCGCGTCGGGCGGCCGAAATCTACCTCACATCGGAGCCTCAGAAACTCAGCAACGAGGAGGTCCAGACCCTGCTGCAGGACCACTCGACCATCTATCAGGTCGCGCCCTCCGGCCTCATGGCCTATGCCGAGTTCATGGTGAAGACCGGCATGCTGAAGACCAAGCCGGATTCGTGGAAGGACGTATTCTTTCCCTATGTCTACGAGCGCGGCGGCGACTGAGCGTCTTTATTTGCGCACCCACTGCCCGGATTCCTGAAGAAACCAAGTCCCGGCCGGCGCCGATTTGAGGATTTCGGCGGCATAGATGCGGCCGATCTGGTCGACCGGCGCGCCGTCGGACGCGGCGCGCTGAGCATAGAGCTTGCGGCGCTCGGCATTGACTTGGTCGACCAGCGGGGCAAGGCTGGCCGCCTGCGCCGGGTCGCGCACTACCGCATAGCCGTCATAGCGCTCGCCGACCGTGCCGGCGCTGCGCGGAGCATCGAGCGCGCGGCTTTGCGCGAAGGCGCCGCCGCTCGCCGCGGCGAGCAGCATCGCCAGGGCGAGGCGCCTAGAAAATCGGCTTTGATTTGACATCTTCCTTGGCCTTCTCCTCGACGCGCAGCCGCACATCGGCATCGAGCTTGATATTCAGATTGATGGTGATCGGCTCGGTCGGCGCCTCGACGCGCACCGTCGGCGTGCAGGCGATCGCGGAGAGCGTCATGGCGGTCAATAGCGCGGCGCGCAATGTTCGCATCAGGCAGTGTTCTCCCTCCGGCGGCGCGAGCTTACGCCACGCGATGGCGCCTTGGATAGCGTCATCGCCCGGCTGCTGCCTTGCGCAGCAGCCCGTCGGCGGCGGTATAGCCGCTGAGGAAGAGAGCGGCGAGGCGATCGAAATTGGCCTCGATTCGGATGTTGATGTCGAAGGGATGGTTATCGAGCACAGCCGGGTTGCTGCCCTTGAGCGCAATGAGCAGCGACCCCTCGCCGGTCGTCGCGCGATCGAGCGTCAGGCGCAGCGCTGTGTAGTGGAAATCGGCGAGGGCCTGCCGCGTCAAGGTCAGCGCGTCGCCCGCCTTGCCCTGCGCCTCGGTGATCGCAGCCGGCAGGCCGGCGCCGCTATAG
>DATAQP010000598.1:0-13385 GCA_036264595.1 Allostellaceae bacterium | reverse complement strand
ATATAGGCCTTGCGCAGCAGATGCGGAATCAGGAGATGGGCCGGCATGCGCAGGTGATGCGAGCGCACGTAGAGCAGCCATAGCGCCGTACCAGACAGCCCATCGCGACAGCTCGCATGGTCCGGCCGGAAGGCGCGTTCGAAGAGAGCGTCCATGACGGTGCGCAGCGCACCCCCCGGCGGGCGCAGCTGTGGCGAGCCGCGGATCGCGGCGGGAACCGGCGCATCGAGCAGCGCCGCTGCATAGCGCAGCGCGTAATAGAGCGGTCGGCGCAGATCGAGCTCGACGGCGCGATCGAGCAGGCGTTGCCAGAACGCAACTTCCTGCCCGAAATGGCCGAGCAATTCGGTGACGTCGTCGAGATCGCGCAGTCCGCGCGCGTACTCGCCCTCGTTGAGCAGATGGATCGCGCTGTGCAGGATCATGTCGGTCGGCGCCAGCGTCATCACCCGGCTGTCGCCGGCAACGGCCCGCGCCGCCGCGAACAACGCTCCGGCACGCAGATCGATGCGAACCGTCTCGGGAATGATCGTGTGGTGAACGTCCAGCGTCGTATCGCGCAGACGGTTGGTGAGCGGGGGGATCTGGTGCATCCAGCGGCGGTAATAGCGTTCGTCATAAGGGGCCATCCGGCCGCCGGCCCAACCCTGCCGGTGCAGCGCCTGCTCGACGGTCGCAAGAGACGTCTTTGGCACCAGTATATCGATGTCGCTGAACAGTCGCCCGCTCGCCGGTGGCAGCTCGGCCAGGATGTAGGCGGCGCCCTTGAGGAGGATGACCGGCACGCCGGTCGGCGACAGCGCCTCCGCGATATAGCGCACCTCGTTGCGCACGTCGCGGCGATGCTTCTCGGCGAGGAGGCGCTCGCCGACGAGGTGCCGGCGCGGCGCCTCCGGGACTGCGTCGAGCAGCCCCGCCTCGTCGAGCCGGATTGCCAGCCGCGCCAGGATGCCGGCACGCCGAGCCTGGCGGACGAGCAGGTCCCATTCCGCCAGGGAGAGCGACAGCAGGCGAGTGGGATCGCGCAGGGCGCGGCGCAAACAGGCGGCGGAGACGTTCATGCTGCCAGATGGGGCAGTGGGACAGGTGCCATCACCCGCCACTCTGGCCGAGCCGGAGGTCATCCGCTAGTTGGATGCGCCAGGCAGAATGGCCTCCAGCTCCTCGAGGAAGCCGAGGCTCGCTCCGAATACCTCGGCCGCGTCGGCTGGTGGATCGGCGGTCGCCGCGGGGCAGAACCGCCCCGCCAGCTCGGATTTGGCGACCGACCTGTCGCGCAGCGCGGCAAAAATTCGTGCTGCCATGCCGCTGACCAGGAAGCTGTTTCCGCTCGCCTCGTCATAGGCGACGAATTCACCCTCGAACTCCCGCCAGGCGAGAGCAGGATTCAGTCGCAGCATCTCATTGGACGAGACCATCCGCCGCGCCATCACGCTGTGTTGAGCGCCGCGTATTTCGTGATGAAGTTGTTGATGTTGGTTTGTCCGGTCGAGAAATTATTGGGCAGATCGGTCGCTATCTCGCTCTTCAGCGCGGCGATGGTCTGCGCATTGGAGGTCGTGCCGTATCTGTCGCCGTAGAAATTGATGTTCAGCAAGGCAGCCACCGCCTGTTGGGGGAAATTCGCCGACAGGACGTTGGTGCCCGGTGGAGCATGCTGGATGATGATGTTGCCGGCGAGGGCGCTGCCCAGGGTGTTGTGGCCGCTCTTAACGGTCCAGCCGTTTGCCGTGGCCGCGGGGAAGGTGCCGGTGAAGCTGGTCGTCGTGGTGTAGGCAGTGCCCCAGCTCGGCGCCCACAGGCTTGCCGCGTTGGACGACCAGGTGGCGGGTGAATCGCCGGTGCAGTTCACCGGCTCTTGCGACGGGTTCGTCAGCTCGCCCTTCCAGGAGATCCATGTCGAATGGTTGCACGCCTTGGCCGCCAGGGCGGGGCGATTGGCGAGCGTCACGATGAGCGAGGCGGTGGCGCCGGCGCCGATAATCAGTTGGCGACGCGGACGCGGTGGCCGAATGACCACGCCGTTGCGCTCGCTCGAGATTTTCGGCTCTTCTGACATTTCTTACCGCAAAGGTGCGAATTACACTCGACCGCGACCGACAACCGCAATCTTATCACGGAAAGCGAGGTGACGCCCGCTTCCCTGACCGGCCTCTCGAAGTCACCTTGTCCGCCATCCCGTGCGGCAGGGTGAGATAGACAGCATAAGACTTAAATCAAGCTTAACCTGCTGCCGCCCACAGATTGCGCAGCGCCGCAACCGCCTGCGGCAGATCGGAATAGGCGATATCGGCGCATCGGCAGGCAGCAACAATATCACCGAGGCGATCGAAGCCGCGCCTTCCATGGAGCTGGTAGTTGAAGGCGTTTTCCGCCAGCCCGAGCAGGCTGGTGCCGCGCGAGCGCGCGGTGATCTCCACCGCCGTTCCCTCGGCGAAGCGCGGGAAGAGGATGTAACGCGCCATCGCGCGCTGCGCCATGCGGCGGGTGCTGACGGGCGGCGCCCGCAGGAGCGCCAGCGTGCCCTTGCGGGTATCGGCGATCGTCGGCGCGAAGACGGCGTCCGGAGCGAGATCGCGGATCGCGGCGACCGAGCGGTTCTTCAGGCTCATGGGGCGGCAGAGCGGGACGAGGCTGCCGTCCGCCATGTCGATGACCGCGAGCTCGTCGGACAGCAGGCGCCAGCCGTGATGGACGAGCGCGGCGCAGAGCGTGCTCTTCCCCTTGCCCGGCTCGCCCGGCATGATCGCCGCCTTGCCGTCCTTCTCGACACAGGCGGCATGGATGAGCAGATAGTGATTGGCGTAGGTCGAGATCGCCCAGTTGAGACCCCATTCGAGCACGGCGGGCGCCTCGCGCCGGGGAAACCGCTCGAATGGTTGCTCACCGTCGAGCTCGAAGACGATCTGCGGCTTGATATAGCCCCGCGGTCCTCCCACCGACCTGACGCGGACGTGAAAATCGGCGAAGTCCGCAGCCTCCCCGAGGATATGGTCGGCATAGAGCGTCGCCATGCTGACAGCGATTTCCGGGAGGTTCGAGCGCAGCTTCACGACGAAGGGGCCGGTGCGCAGGAACAATCCGGCGCCGCGCAGCCGGCGGGCGACCGTCGCGGGTTCAAGCCCCGCGGGGCTGCGTATCGGCGCCTCGATCGCCATGGCACATCATACCGTTAGGGCCGGCGAGCCGTCATCCCCGCCACCTTTCGCACCGGGGCGCCGATACCGGCCGCTGAAGTGTCCCGTTCGCGGGAATTGCAACCGTCGATCCGAATTCGACTGACGGCTCAGAAGCAGAACTTACGCCGTCACAAGTACAGTCGTCCCGGTGCTGAATTGCCAACGATATCGAGTATCCGCTGCGCTTCGCTCGGGATCAGCGCCTCTCTCCATCTGTCGGCATTGGCGTGAAACGAAGAAGGGCGCAAGACACCGAAGTAGCGGCTTGGCCAATGGCTGTTTTGGCTTCGTTCAATAAAGCGCGCTGTAGCTTCGCTCCAAGGCAGGTGCGCAAAGGCGAAGAGTTCATTGACGGTGCTTTCAGCCGATACTGCCAAATCCTCATAGCGGATGATCCGGCAATTGGATCGATCGGCAAGCTCCTCAATTGCTTTCTCGTAGACGATCAACCACTGGTAAGCAAGTTGGTCGACCAATGTCATGCCGGCAAATTCATTCGGGTTGAGCCCCCGCCGACGCGCCTGCTCCATATTCGCAATCGCGGGATTGGGCGAATTGTTCGGGAGTTTATGCATCCGCCGTCCAAGCAGCTGCGAAGCGATGGTATTGCAAGGATGCCGCACAATCACGATGACCCGCAGTTCCGGGACCACGCGCGCGAAGAAGCCAGCATGCTGCAGGAGGCTGACGGACTTGATCACCAGCGGGCGCGATTGCGTCGTGAATGCCTTGTTACCATTGTCAAGCTGCACGGTACGAGCGGCCTCGCTCCTGCCCCTGGCGCGCTCAAGAATGAGCAAGAAATAGATCTCGAGCAGTTGTGCCAAATGCTCCGAGCGGGAATGGTGACTCTTGCGGAAGATCGGTAAGGCTCCTACCGTCTTGGCAGTGCGGATATCGGCAAGGCCTCGGAGATAGGTCCTCGCGTCCGTGGGGGAGCCAAACGCGTATTCATTGAGTGATGACAGGCGCTTGCCGAGAGCGGTGGAATCGGGCTCATGCCGATAGACCACGTCGGGATGACTGTCGAAGATCTTACCCAACCATGACGTACCGGAGCGCGGGGTGCCCAGGATGAGGGTGATGTCCGTCTCGAATGGAGCGTTTGCCGCGCCGGCGTTGCCAAGATTGACTTCGACGCTATTCTTGGAGACGCCACACGTCATCTAGAGGGGGCCGTTTGAGAGCGCCGCAGGATGGTGTTTCCAACTGGCTAAGGGATACGGTCGACGCAAAGTTTGAACCTATCACACAAAATCGAGAGGACCTAGGTATGGCCGTAGCCTGAAATCGTGCTCGGGTGGCCGCGATGGTCGGGGGGAAGAAGGCGACTGAAACGAGGTGGTGCCGCGGCGCACCGCGTTAGGGTTATCGTTTCGCCAGCGCGGCAGCGCGCGCGGCAGCCTCCTCCGCCTTCTCAGTCTCGCCGAGCACGGCATAGGCGCGGGCGAGGCGCTGCCAGCCCTCCGCGTCGTCGGGATTGGCATCGAGCCGGGCGGCCAGCCGCTCGACCATACCGCGGATCATCGCCTGGCGCTCGGCCGGGCTCATCGCCTGGACGGCCTCGATATCGGCCGCGCTCGGTGTCCCGCCGGCGGATGGCGGCGGCGCCTGCCCCGCAGCTTGCGGCAGCAGCGCGATCCCGGCGGCACGCGCCGCCTCCGCCATGCGCTGACGCACCAGCGGCAGCCAGGGGGCGTCGGGCGGCGCTTCGTCGGCCAGCTTTCCCCAGGCCGCGATCGCCTCGCTCGCCTTGCCGTCCTGCGCATCGCCGAGGGCTAGGTAGAAGCGCGCCGGTGCATTGCCGGGATCACGCGCCAGGGCGGTGGTGAAGGCGCTGCGCGCCGCCGGGGTCACCAGACCATCGGCGGCCATGACCAGCATCTCGCCGAAGCCGGCGCTCGCCTCGGGCGCGTCGGTCAACGTCATCGCGCGCTGATAGGAGGCGGCGCTGTCCTGCCAGCGCTGCAGGCTTGCCTGGCTGCGTGCCAGCAGCAGCCAGCCGCGCGCATCGTTCGGCGCTTCCTTGAGGCGGGCGGCGAGCGCATCGACGCTGGACGCGAGATCGCCCGGCGCGTGCGGCGAGGCACCGTCATCGCGACGCGCGGCGAGCGGCTCGTCGCGCAGCTGGGGCGAGCCGAGCGCCAGATAGACCGTCATCGCCCCGGCGGCGACCGCGGCGGCGAGCGCGACGGCAGTAATGCCGAGAACCGGCACCCGCGTGACCGCTTCCTCCTCCGGCTCGTCCGTCGCCAACAGCCGCCGCTCGATCTCCAGCCGCGCCGCGGTGGCCTGATCGGCTTCGAGCGTGCCGCGCTCGAGATCGCGGGCGATCTCGCCGAGCTGATCGCGATAGACAGCGCGATCGAAGGCGGCGCGCGGCGGTGCCGGTGCCTGACGCCCGCGCAGCAGCGGGACGACGATCGCCGCAATTGCGCCGATGGTGAGGAGCAGCAGGCCGAGCCACAGCATCAGCCGCCCTCTTTCATCAGGCGGGCGAGACGTGCCTGCTCATCCGTGCTGAGCGGCGCCGGCCGCACCAGCGCGTCGGCGCGGCGCCGGCGCCAATTAAGCAGGATCACCAGCCCGCCGATCAGCAGCAGGACCGGCGGACCGAACCACAGGAGCCAGGTCTTGGGCTCGATCGGCGGCCGCAACAGCACATAGTCGCCATAGCGGCTGGTGATGTACGCGAGAACCTGCGTGTCGCTGTCGCCGGCAATCAGCCGCTCGCGCACCAGCACGCGCAGATCATGCGCTAGATCGGCATTCGAATCGTCGATCGACTGGTTCCGGCAGACGACACAACGCAGCTCCTGGCCGATCGTCCGGGCGCGCGCCTCCAGCGCCGGATCCGCGAGGCGCTCATCGGGTAAGACGGCGAGCGCCGGCATGATAAAGAGGAAAACCAACGCTGTAACCACGAAGACACGAAGACACGAAAAATAAGTTTGACGCGCCCAGGTCGCGCAGAATCCTTCCTTCGTGACTTCGTGGCTTCGTGGTTCGAGCGTTCTCTTCATGACGCGCCGAGCTGTTTCAGCAAGGGCAGGATCTTATTGTCGTAGTCGTCCGCCGTAATCGGCCCGACCTGGCGGTAGCGGATGCGGCCTTCCTTGTCGACGACATAGGTCTCGGGCACGCCATAGGCGCCGAAATCGATGAAGGTACGTCCGCTGCGATCGACCCCGATGCGGCGATAGGGATCTCCGGACCGGGCGAGTAGGCGGGCCGCATCCTCCGGCTTGTCCTTGTAGTCGATGCCATAGAGCGCGACGCGCCCCTCGCCAGCGAGCCGCATGAGCAGCGGATGCTCCTCGCGGCACGGCGCGCACCACGAGGCGAAGAAATTGACGAGAACGACGCTGCCGGCGAGGTCGGCCTTGGCAAGTCCGGGCTTGTCGGCGAGACCCGGCAGGGCGAAATCGGGCATCGGCCGATCGATCAGCGCGGAGGGCAACAGCGACGGGTCGCGGAAGAGGCCGAGGCCGAAATAGCCCACGAGCACGGCGAAGAGGGCGAGCGGCAGGAGGAACAGCAACCGGCGCAATGGATCGCCCTCAGGCGCGTGCCGGCGTAGGCGCGGCCGGGGGCGATACCGTCAGGCGCGCCGGCGCGCCGATGCGCAAGCGGCGATCGCTCAGGCTGACCAGACCGCCCAACCCCATGATGACCGCGCCGAACCAGATCCACGGCACCAGCGGGTTGTAATAGAGGCGGACGATCCAGGCACCTTCGCCCGCCTCCTCCGACATCACGGCATAGAGGTCGGCAAAGCCATTGGTGTGGATCGCCGCATCGGTGATCGGCATGCGCTGCACCGGGTAGAAGCGCTTCTCCGGCTGCATCACGGTGACCGGCGCGCCGCCGCGCGTCACCGTGAAGCGACCGCGCTGCGCCGTGTAGTTCGGCCCGGCGATCGGCTGCGCCCCCTCGAAGCGGAAGCTGTAGCCGGCGACGTCGATGCTGTCGCCGGGCCGCATCGTCTCGACCCGCTCGACCTGCCAGGCCGAGGCCGTGACGCCGACGACCAGCACGCCGACGCCGAGATGCGCGATGGTCATGCCATAGGCGGCGCGCGGCAGGACGCGGGCGCGCCGCCAGCTCTCGCCGAGGGGCGCACGCAGGAGCTTGATGCGCTCGGCGAACTCCACTGCCGTGCCGATCAGGATCCAAGCAGCAAGCGCCATGCCGAAGACGGCGCCGACCGGGCCGCCGGTCGCCAGCCAGAACGTCGCGAGAGCGATCAACGCGGCGGCGGCGAAGGCGAGCTTCAACCGGCCGAGCGCGCCGGCGAGATCACCGCGCTTCCAGGCGAGCAGCGGGCCGAACACCATGGTGAGGAGCAGCGGCACCATGAGCGGCACGAAGGTGGCGGTGAAGAACGGCGCGCCGACCGACACCTTGCTGCCACTGATGGCATCGAGGAAAAGCGGGTAGAGCGTGCCGAGAAACACCGTCGCCGCTGCCGTCGCCAGCAGGAGATTGTTGAGCACGAGTGCGCCCTCGCGCGAGATCGGCGCGAAGAGCCCGCCGGTCTTGAGCGCCGGCGCGCGCACGGCGTAGAGCGTCAGCGAGCCGCCGATGGCGATGACGAGCAGCGCCAGGATGAAGGCGCCGCGCGCCGGGTCGACGGCGAAGGCATGGACGGAGGTGAGCACGCCCGAGCGCACCAGGAAGGTGCCGATGAGCGACAGCGAAAAGGCGATGATGGCGAGCAGGATCGCCCAGCTCTTCAGCGCGTCGCGCTTCTCGACGACGATGGCGGAGTGGAGGAGCGCGGTGCCGGCGAGCCACGGCATGAAGGAGGCGTTCTCGACCGGGTCCCACGCCCACCAGCCGCCCCAGCCGAGCACGTAATAGGCCCACCAGCTGCCCATCGCGATGCCGAAGGTCAACGCGCACCACGCGGCCAAGGTCCACGGCCGCACCCAGCGCGCCCAGGCGGCGTCGACGCGCCCCTCGATGAGGGCGGCGATCGCGAAGGAGAACGCCATCGAGAAGCCGACATAGCCGAGATAGAGAAACGGCGGATGGAAGGCAAGGCCGGGGTCCTGGAGCAGCGGATTGAGGCCGTTGCCGTCGGGCGGCGGCGGCCAAACGCGGACAAACGGGTTGGAGGTCAAGAGGATGAACAGCAGGAAGGCGGCACCGATCATGCCTTGGATGGCCAGCACACGGGCGCGCAAGGGTGGCGGCAGATTGCCGCCGAACAGCGCGACGGCGGCGCCGTAGAGCGAGAGGATGAGGACCCAGAGGAGCATCGAACCCTCGTGATTGCCCCAAACGCCGGTGACTTTGTAGAGCAACGGCTTCAAGGAATGGCTGTTCTGCACGACATTGAGGACCGAGAAATCGGAGGTGACATAGGCGTGCATGAGGGCGAAGAAGGCGACGGCGACGAAGACCAGCTGGGCAATCGCCGCATTGTCGGCGAGTGCCATGAAGGCGAGGTGCCCGCGCGCCGCGCCGACGAGCGGCAGGCTAGCCTGGAGCAGGGCCATGAAGAGGGCGAGAACCAGCGCGTAGTGGCCGAGCTCGACGATCATTGCGCCACCTTCTGCCCCGCGGTTTCCTGCCAATGCCCCGATTTCTTCAAAGCCTCCGCGACTTCCGGCGGCATGTACTTCTCGTCATGCTTGGCAAGCACGTTGGCGGCGTGGAAGACGCCGTCGCGCTGCATCGTGCCCTCGGCGACGACGCCCTGCCCCTCGCGGAAAAGGTCGGGCAGACCGCCGGTATAGGTCACCGTGACGGTATTGGCGCCGTCGGTGACGTGGAAGGTGATGGTCTTGCCGTCCGCTGCCCGCACGACGCTATGCTCCTCGACGAGGCCGCCGATGCGCAGCTGGCGCTCGAGCGGCACCGATTTGGTCTTCAGATCGGTCGGGCTGTAGAAGAAGACAAGATTGTCGTTGAAGGCGCTGAGCACCAGGAAGGCGGCAATCCCCAGCATCGTCATACCGGCGAGCACCGCGTAGAGTCTGCGACGCTTGCGCGTCATGCCGTGCTGCCACGCCGGGTGCGGCCCTGCTGCAGGCGCTCGAGCTCGCGCTGGCGCCGATGGTAGGCATGCCGGCTTTGCCAGAAGAGCCCGGCGAGAACCAGCGTCGCGACGGCATAGGCCGGCCAGACGAACGCCGCATAGCCGCCCATCGCCAGATAACCGAGTAAGGCCCGCATTATCGCAACATCATGATGCCGACTCGGCAACGCCGCCTTGCGTTGCATCAAAGCGATCGGGCTCTATTGCGGCAAGGCGCAGCGCCGCGATGCGGCGGGCAAGAATGGCGGTACGGATGCGGATCAGCCATAGCGTGAAGAACAGCGCCGTGAAGGCGACCGCCATCACCAGCAGCGGCAGGAACATGGATAACGCGATGGTCGGCCCGCCGAGGCGGAAGACGCTCGCCGGCTGGTGCAGCGTGTTCCACCAATCGACGGAGAATTTGATGATCGGCAGGTTGACGGCTCCGACCAGGGCGAGGATGGCGCCGGCGCGCGCGCCGCGCGTCTGGTCGTCGAAGGCGCCGACCAGCGCGAGATAGCCGAGATAGAGGAAGAAGAGCACGAGCACCGAGGTCAGCCGCGCATCCCACACCCACCACGTGCCCCACATCGGCTCGCCCCAGAGCGAGCCGCTGGCGAGGCAGATGAAGGTGAAGGCGGCTCCGATCGGCGCCGCCTCGCGCGCCGCCAGGTCGGCGAGCGGGTGGCGCCAGATCAGCGCTGCCGCGCTCGACAGGGCGACGACGGCGTAGACGAAGAGCGCCATCCAGGCCGAGGGTACATGCACGAACATGATGCGCACGCTCTCACCCTGCTGGTAGTCGGGCGGCGCCACGAAGAGTGCGAGGACGAGCCCCGAGGCAAGCAGAAACGCGGTCAGCCAGCCCAGCCAGGGCAATACCGCGGCGCTCAGTCGCATGAAGCGGGTTGGGTTGGCAAATCGGTGCATGATTGCCCGAGTTCTAGTCCAATCCGCCCCGGAAGGGCAGTGTCTTCGCGCTATTCGAGCGCCTGACGCACGGAAGCGGCGGCAGCCAGCGGGGCGAGCGGCAGGGCAGCCGCGGCAATCGCACCAAGAAGTAGCAGATGAGGCCGCGCTCCCAACCCTGAGATGGCACCCTCGACGGCGCCGGCACCGAGGATGAGGATCGGGATATAGAGCGGCAGGACAAGGAGCGAGAGCAGCACGCCGCCCCGTCGCGCCCCCAGGGTGAGCGCGGCGCCGATCGCCCCGATCAGGCTGAGGCTCGGCGTGCCGAGCGCCATGCCGAGGACGAGCGCGCCATAGCCGGCGGGATGGATGCCGAGCAGCAGGCCGAGGAGCGGCGCCAACACCGCCAGCGGCAGGCCGGTGACGAGCCAATGCGCCAGCACCTTGGCGAGAATGACGAGCTCGAGCGGCAGCGGCGCCAGCGCCAGATCCTCGAGGCTGCCGTCCTCGTAATCGGCGACGAAGAGGCGGTCGAGCGAGAGCAACGCGGCGAGCAGCGCCACCACCCAGACGATGCCCGAGCCGATGCGGGCGAGCAGCGCGGCCTCCGGCCCGACGCCGAAGGGGAAGAGGATGATGGTGAGGATGAAGAAGCCGGCGACCATCGCCGCATCGCCGCCCTGGCGGAGCGCCAGCCGCAGGTCGCGCCGCACGACGACGAGGAAGGCGCGGGCGGGACGCGGCGGCGCGGAGCGGATGGCCATGTCAGGGCGACGCCAGCTCAGTTGGGCAGATGCAGTCGGGTGCGCAGGCCGCCTTGCGGCGAGGTCTCGAGCGTCAGATCGCCGCCATGGCCGCGCGCGATGTCGCGCGCAATGGTGAGGCCGAGCCCGACCCCGCCGGTGGTGATATTGCGCGACGGATCGAGCCGGAAGAACGGGCGGAAGACCGCCTCGTGCTGCTCCGCAGGAATGCCGGGACCGTCATCGTCGATCATGATGTCGATGGCGCCGCGCCCGGGCAGCGCGGTCAGCCAGACGTGGCTGCCATGGCGGCAGGCATTGCCGACGAGATTGCCGATGCAGCGCTTCATCGCATTGGGCCGGAGCAGCACGCGATAGTCGACCGGCGCGGTCAGCGAGATCGACTGGCCATCGCGCCGCACCGCCGCGACGATCTCCTCAAGGAAGGCGTGCAGGTCGACCTCGATGGGCACCTCGGTGCCTTCGCCGCGAGCGAAATCGAGATATCCTTGAACCATCGTCTCCATCTCCGAGACGTCGGATTTGAGCTCCTCGGTCGCGGCGCCGTCGCCGATCAGCTCGATCGCCAGCTTCATCCGCGTCAGCGGCGTGCGCAGGTCATGCGAGACGCCGGCGAGCATCTCGGTGCGCTGGCTGATCTGGCGCTGGATACGATCGCGCATGATGATGAAGGCGGCGGCCGCCTGGCGGATCTCGGTCGCCCCTTCGAGCTTGAAATTGGCGACATGGCGGCCCTTGCCGAAATTCTCCGCTGCGTTGGCGAGACGGCGCAGGGCACGCACCTGGTTACGCATGAACATCGTCGCGACGGCGAACAGCACCATCGACGAGCCGACCATCCATAAGACGAAGATATAGGTCGTCGAGCTGTAGAGCCGCTGGCGCGGCACGCCAACATCGAGCACGCCGTCAGCGAGCTGGACGGCGACCAGGATGCGATGCGCATCGCCGATGGAATCGATGCGGACCGGACGCCGCACGCGTTCCTCCAGCGCGGCGGTCAGCGGGCCGCGGCGGCGTGCCTTGACCGACGCAGGGGGCAAGACGGCACCGGCTCGGTACATGAAGTCGAGCTCCGTCACATCGGCTGCGGCGGCGAAAACGCGGCTCCGATCGACCGCGTCGAGCACGTCTATGGTCTCGGCCATCATGGCGATGTCGCCGGCAACGCCCGAGGCCAGGCGGCGGGCCACGGTATCCCAATGGCGTTCGTAGAAGATCCAGGTCGAGATGACCTGGAGCAGGATGAGCGGCGTCACGATGATGAGCAGCGAGCGGCCGAACAGGCTGCGCGGCAGCGCCCGTTTGATCAAGTTGCGCTGCTGCCGCGCGGCGGCCGGCAGCGTGCCTGAATCCGCGGCTATAAGCGGTGCAGCGATGCCACCCTCAATCCGGCTTGAAGACATAACCCGTTCCCCGGACAGTCTGGATATAGCGCGGAAACTTCGGATCTGCCTCGATCTTGCGACGCAGCCGTGTCATCTGCACGTCGACGGTGCGGACGTTGCCGCTGAACTGTGCCTCCTCGGCGAGCGTCTCGCGCGCGATCGGCTCGTTCGACCGGCGCACCAGCGTGCTCAGCAGGCCGGCTTCCGCCGCCGTCAAGCGGACCGGCTCCTCGCCACGAAACAGCTCGTTGCGCTCGAGGTCAAAGCGAAAGACGCCGAAGAGCACATGGCGATTCGGCTCGGGGGCGACGAGCGGCACGCGCTGCAGGATGTTGCGGATACGCAAGACCAGCTCGCGCGGCTCGAACGGCTTGGCGAGATAGTCGTCGGCGCCGCGCTCAAGCCCGGTGATGCGGTCGCCCGGCTCGGCCATCGCAGTCAGCAGCAGGATCGGCGTGCGACCGGTCTGCCGCATCGCTCCCGTCTCGCGCAGCGATCGGGTCAGATCGAAGCCGTTCTCCCCAGGCATCATGACGTCGAGGACGACGAGATCGAACTCCATGCTCGCCAGCTTGCTGCGTGCCTCGGCGGCGTCGCCGGCGATGGTCACGCGAAAGCCGCTGCCTGACAAGTAGCGGCGCAGCAATTCGCGGATGCGTGCGTCATCGTCGACGACGAGGAGATGCGGTTCGTCCTGATCCATCCCGGCAATATACAGCGCGACGCGGCGGCAAGCACGCCTGGCGCGCGACGAGCTTGCGCGCCGGCCGGTCCCGCCTCCGCGGGCTTGCTGGTGTACGCCCGGAGCGGCAACCGCGGGGCGACCGAGGAGTGAGGGAGTCCGCTTGATCGGATAGTGACCTAGCGCCCCGGTATGTCCGGCGTTCTCGGGAGCCAGAATTACCCTCGAGTCGCTGCCCGGGACGTCAGACAGCGCATAGCCGTCGGGGCGGCGCGCAAACCGGGCAAGGGCGAGACATGACCGGCTGATCGGATCATCGCCGTCGTGACGCTGTGACGACGGTCACATCACGGCGCGGCGCGAGTGTCCACCGTCACAGCAACCAAACCCATAAGGACGTAGCGTGGTCTAGTCTGCATTTGAGACAAATAC